>CAZJLZ010000493.1:0-5083 GCA_964546775.1 uncultured Cryomorphaceae bacterium
GCTTTTTTGTACAAACCTTTCACATCGCGTTCTTCGCATTGCTCCAGCGGGGTGTTGACAAAGACTTCTACAAAATCGTTCTCACCAATGATATTGCGCGCCTGCTGCCGGATGGCTTTGGTGGGACTGACAAAACAATTGATCGTCACCACTCCGCAATCGACAAAGAGTTTATTGATTTCGGCAATTCTGCGAATGTTTTCGGTCCGGTCGGAATCGGAAAACCCGAGATTGGAGTTGATGCCGGAACGGATGTTATCCCCGTCAAGCAGTTTGGTGAGGATGCCGCGTTCATAGAGCATTTTTTCGAGCAATACGCCGATCGTGCTTTTTCCGGAACCCGATAATCCGGTCATCCAGATAGCCAGACCGCGTTGATTCAGCAGCGTTTCCTTTGCGGGTCGCGGCAGCATTTCTTGGCCCAGCGGAAAGATATTTTCACGAGTATTCATGCGGGTGCAAATATAGAAATGATTGATGGGGTTTGTGATTGTTGGCTGGGTACACTTCACTCTTGTTAACCTCTTTTGTCATTTCGACCGGAGGCTGCAATGACCGAAGCGTAGCGAAGAGAATGAAAGCCGTAGCGGAGAAATCTCTTCATATTCGAAATTGGGCGAGTATTGGAAACACCGTATTTCACTACTTTTAATCCTTTATAATTTTGTTTTACAAATCTATGCTCCGCTTCATCCTATATATTCCTATAATGTTGTTTGCGGTAGTAAATACCACAGCACAGACCACACGTTCAGTTCTGTTTCTGGGGAACAGTTACACCGCATCAAACAATTTACCACAACTGATACAAAACGCTGCCATATCTACCGGAGACACCCTGATTTACGACAGCCATACTCCGGGCGGATATACATTGGCAGACCATTCAGCAAATGCTACGTCTCAGGCTAAAATTGAAACCGGAGGTTGGGATTACGTTGTGATGCAGGGTCAAAGTCAGGAGCCGGTTGTTCAGAGTTCTGTTTTTTATGGCGGTGGTATTGAACTGAATGGAATGATCAGCGAATTCAACCCATGCGCAGTACCCATGCTCTATATGACCTGGGGACGAAAAAACGGTGATGCCACCACCTGTCCGTTTTTTCCTGAAATGTGTACTTATGAAAGCATGGACGATGCATTGAAAGAGCGCTATTTGAATCTGGCTGGATATATCGATGCGGAAGTTTCTCCCGTTTCGGTCGTGTGGAGGAATCTGCGCAACAACCATCCAGATATCGAATTGTACACCGGTGATGAAAGTCACCCATCGGCAGCGGGATCGTATGCTGCGGCGTGTAGTTTTTATGCAGCGATTTTTAAGAAAGACCCGATGTTGATCACCTTCGATTTTAGTTTGAATGCAACCGACGCGGCCATCATCAGAAACGTAGCGAAAACTGAAGTTTTTGACGCGCTGGAGTTGTGGGATTACAAACAATTACCGCAGTCCGATTTTCAATATTCCATCGGTTCGGGCAACAATGAGGTGGTTTTTTCTCAAACGAATTTCGGTATTGTACAAACCTTTTTCTGGGACTTTGGTGACGGAAACACTTCCGATGTGCCCAGTCCCACCCATTCCTACGGTTCCAACGGAACGTATACCGTGACGTTGACCACATCAAACTGCGATCTGGATGGATTCCACACCAGCACTACCGATACCATTATCCAGTTTTGTGAGCATACGCCCACCATTTTTTCTACCAATCCGTGGTTGTGCGAAAACGACACGCTTTGGACACAAAGTGCAGATGCTTATCAATGGTTTTCCGGGGAAGTGGAAATTCCGCAAACCGGTCCATATTTAGCCAATTATCAGCAATACAACACCTCTGGTTTTTCAGTGCTGGTTACCGTTGACGGCTGCTCTGAATTGTCGCAAGTCTTTTCGGCCAACCCGGAATGGTCGGGTTATTATTTTGATTCCGCCATGGGTGGCGATCCGTGTGTGGGCGATACTGCTTTGTTTACGGTCCATCACATCGATGGTTTTTTATCGGGTTCGGAGATGATCCGCTGGTATAAAAACGACACGCTGTTGCCGCTCATGAACGACGAAGACACGTTGTTCATCACCATAGGTGGCGTTTACGAGTGCTTTGTCGTGAATCCCGATTCTGATTGTCCGACAGATACTACTTCTGCAACGACTGAATTTGATTGTGGAATTGTAAGTCTGACGGAATCCTCAACGGAAGAATGGTTGAGGTTGTATCCCAATCCGGCTTCGGAAAGCATTTCGGTGGAATACATCGGCGCGCGCTCCACACGCCTCGCGCGCGCTTGCAGCGCGTGTGAGGCGGTGATCCAAATGTATACCGTTACCGGCCATTTGGTAAAAGAGTTTCCGCTCACCGGAAAAACGACCATCGGAATTTCCGATTTACCGCGTGGATTGTATTTTCTTCGGTTAAAAAACAAGCCAGGAGTAGTGGAGCGGTTTGTAAAGATTTGATGAAAATTTGTTCCGGAGCAAACATGAGTCGACCCGAATTTTATTCCCCTCCGCCGGAGGGGTGGCGCCGGCCAACGGATGTTGTCGAAACCGGAAATTTTGAAGGTCGGTGACCGGGGTGGGTTGCCTCACGTTTCGTAGTAACCCACCCCGGTTGGCAGCCGCACTTCGAATTGGTTTTACAGATTACCTTTGTACATTATTATGGTTGTAAATCCGTATTTTTGACAGCACAGGCGCTTCCGAAAAAAGAAAAGGAAAGCCATTCATTCTAACAAAAACTCCCATGACCAAAAAATTCATCGTCCTTTCGTTTGTTCTGGCTTTGTTTGCCGTGAGCAACACCGCCATCGCACAGGACAGCGCTGTGGCCACCAAAGAAGCTCCTGCAACAGAAGCTTCTACTGAGAAAGCTGCTCCGGAAGCTACTTCTGAAGACAACACGGCTACCAAAAAGGCATGTTGCGCCAATAAAGCTGGTAAATCCGGTTGTGCCGGAAAAGGAAGCGCCAGTGCTTCGACAACCGCTACAGCCGATGCCACAGATGGTGACGCTCCGAAAAAAGCGTGTTGTGCTGATGGCAAGAAGAAAGATTGCAAGAAAGGTGCAAAAGCCGAGGTGGCTCCTGCGAAGGATATTTAATTGATTCATCCGCGCGCAAGTCGCTGCGGATTAAGTTCTTTTTCTCCGCTTCGGAGTTTCCGGAGCGGAGTTTTTTTGTTCACATTTATCGAGCCGCGCACCGGATTTTATTCCCCTCCGGCGGAGGGGTGGCGCCGGCCATAATGAATTTGTACAAACCGGAAATTTGAAGGCCGGTGTCCGGGGTGGGTTGCCGTTTCGTAGTAACCCACCCCGTCATTGGCTATAATGATTCGTCTAAATTCAAAATGCGGCTGCCAATGCCACCCCTCCGGCGGAGGGGAATTGAACGCCGGTTGCTATCAACAGTAGAAGAATCTCTTTCTCATTATTCGTTACCTTTGGTTGATTTTACCCTCGTATGGCTACAAAACAAACAGAACAAATCCCGCTTCCAGATTTCCGCCTTTCGCCCCGCGTAGACCAGGTCGGAATCGAAGAGCGCGCGAAGCGGTTTCAGACCCGCAGCATCAAGAACGAAGCAAAAATCGAAGGTCTGAAAATGGTTCTCAACATGATCGACCTCACGACGCTCGAAGGTCAGGACACACCCGGAAAAGTGCAGCAACTGTGCTACAAGGCGCAACACCTGCACGATGCATATCCCGGACTTCCGACGGTAGCCGCCATCTGTGTCTATCCGTCGATGGTTGACACCGCCAAAAAAGCGCTCGACAAATCAGGAATCAAAGTGGCTTCTGTGGCTACGGCATTTCCTTCGGGACAGTCTTCTCTCGAAATTAAACTCGCCGACACAAAAATGGCCGTGGACGCCGGAGCCGATGAAATTGACATGGTGATTTCCCGCGGAAAATTGCTCGCCGGTGATTACCATTTCGTATTCGATGAAATCGCAGCAATCAAAGAAGCCTGCGGAAAAGCGCGGCTGAAAGTCATTCTCGAAACCGGTGAACTCGATACCTACGACACCGTCCGACGCGCCAGCGACATTGCGATGTACGCCGGAGCCGATTTCATCAAAACCTCCACCGGAAAAATTCAACCTGCGGCTACCATGCCGGTGACGCTGGTCATGCTGCAGGCCATACGCGATTTTCACCTGAAAACAGGACAGATGATCGGCATGAAACCCGCCGGGGGAATCTCCACCGCCAAGCTGGCGCTGCACTACCTCATTATGGTGAAGGAAGTGCTCGGCGAGGATTGGCTGACCAACGAGTGGTTTCGCTTCGGAGCCAGCAGCCTCGCGAACGATGTGCTCATGCAACTTATGAAGCAAAAAACCGGTTTTTACCAATCCGCAGATTACTTTTCAATCGACTAAGACATGGCGAACAAGAAAAAAAATACGTGGGATCTCGCACCCGCTCCCGAAAGTGCCGATCACGTTGAGATCAAAAAAGAATACGGCTTGTTTATCAACGGGCGTTTTGAACCTGCGCAATCGGGAAAGACATTCGAAACGATCAATCCGGCCACCGAAAAACACCTGGCCAACGTTGCCGAAGCCGGTGAAGCCGATGTCGACCGCGCGGTGAAAGCGGCACGAAAAGCCTATGACAAGATCTGGTCGAAAATGCCGGCAGCAGAGCGCGGGAAATACATTTTCCGAATTGCCCGAATCATCCAGGAACGCGCACGGGAATTTGCCGTCATCGAAACGCTCGACGGTGGAAAACCCATCCGCGAATCCCGGGATGTGGATGTGCCGATTGCGGCCAACCATTTTTTCTACCACGCCGGCTGGGCCGATAAACTCGAATACGCGTTTCCGAATCGCAAGTCGAAATCGCTCGGTGTTGCCGGACAGATCATTCCGTGGAATTTCCCGTTGCTCATGGCTGCGTGGAAAATCGCTCCGGCGCTGGCTACCGGAAATACCGTCGTGCTGAAACCAGCGGAAACCACTCCGCTGACCGCGCTCAAACTCGCCGAAGTTTTTCAGGAAGCCGGACTTCCGGAAGGCGTCGTCAACATCATCACCGGAGCAGGTCCAACCGGCGCCGCGTTGGTCAATC
>CAZJLZ010000494.1:0-5699 GCA_964546775.1 uncultured Cryomorphaceae bacterium
TTGAATTGGTTAAGTTTAACATCTCAACCAATCTGAAACACCATGAAAAATTTCTGTCAATTATCATTGAACGCTCTCCTGTGCCTGCTTTTTTTACCGATGACTACCCAGGCCCAAATTGTAATTGACCAATCGGTCACACCCGAAGAACTGGTGACCGATCATCTGGTCGGTACAGGAATGAATGTATCCAACGTTACTTTCAATATGCTACCGGGAAATGAACTCAATACTCAAATTGGTTTGTTTTCGGGTCAAAGTGATTTTATAGAATTCGATGAAGGTTTGGTGATGGCTACTGGCGATGCTCAGGTTGCCTTGGGTGGGTTTGGTACTGTAAATCCGAATATTACAGCAGATCCTGATCTGTTGGTGGCCGCAAATTCTGGCGGTACCTCATACACGGTAAATCATTGTGCCATTCTTGAATTTGATTTTGTACCTGACTTTCAGTTCTTGAGTGTAGGCTATGTATTTGCTTCCATGGAATATCCAAATTATTCGTGTAGCAATTTTAACGACGTCTTCGGGTTTTTTGTTAGTGGTCCCGGTATCTCCGGTCCTTATTCCAATGATGCCATTAACATTGCCGTTATTCCGAACTCCAATACTCCGGTTGGCATCAATACCATAAACGGAGGACCAACCGGTGGGGGTATTCACCAAAATTGTTTGAATGCCAATCCGAATTATATTCAGGATAGCATCTATTTTGTCAACAATCCGTCTCCGGATTTGGATGAAATCCAGTTTCCGGGAATGACCACAAACCTTTACGCGAATTACATACTTCAGGTAGGCGAAACTTATCACATCAAACTGGCTATTGCAGATGTATCGGATGGCGCGTTGGATTCGGGTGTTTTCCTGGAAGGAGCCAGTTTTTCTGCCTTTCCATTAACCAGCGATGGTGAAGAGCTAACTCAGCCAGTAGTGATGACGGTTTTTCCTAACCCGGCTAACGATATTATCAATCTGGATATTCGCACACACCAGGCGATGGATTTAAGTGTGCGGGTGATCGATGCAACCGGTAAAGTAGTGATGCAGCCGATCAGCAACATTCAGATTCAAGGTCAACATCTGCAAACGTTGGATATCAGCGATCTGAGCCAGGGTATTTATTACCTTGAGCTGACCGATCTTAACAGCGGAAACAAGCACGTTTCGCACATTCAGAAGGTTAATTGATCACGACCATTTTCGATCGAAGCTGTTTAGCAAACGATAGAACCGGAAAATGAGAAGCACGGCCGACAACGTTAGACCACCGGCAAGAGCATACCAAATTCCCATTACACCTAAACTCGTCCATTGCGATAGCGCGTATGCCGCTGGCAGGGTAAGCAACCAATAGGCAACAAAGGTGATGGCTGTAGGAATCCGTACATCCTGAAACCCACGTAGCGCGCCGAGACTCACGGCTTGCAATCCATCGGACAGTTGGAACAAAATAACGACAATCAACATATTCGCCGCGATTGCCAGAACAGCCGGATCGTCGGAATAAAATCCCGCCAATGACGATCGGAAAAAAAGAATAACCAGACCAGCAAAAGCCATCCACGTCAATGTCATAACAAATAAAGTATGCGCTGCACGTCGTAAATTGGCCGGATCGCGACGTCCCCGCTGATTGCCCACACGTACACTTGCTGCCGCACCGAGTCCGGTAACAGTCATATAGCTGACACTCGCTATGTTGATGGCTATATGGTGAGCAGCCAGAGCCACCGCACTGATCATGCCGGCAAAAATAGCAGCAAGTGAAAATGCTCCCACTTCAAAAATGTATTGCAATCCCGAAGGAATTCCAAGGTCCAGCAATCGGCGAAATACCTTCCAACGGATTTTGCGGTGAAACAATCGCAGTCTGAAGGCAGAAAATTTCGGATGCCGCATCACGTACCACCACATGGCCACCATCATCAGAAATCGAGAGATCAAAGTTGCCCAACCGGCACCATTCAGTCCCAACTCAGGAAAACCCCAATAGCCATAAATCAGCAGGAAATTCAGGGCGACGTTCACAAGATTACAACCAATGCTGACAATCATTGCCATACGAGTATTCGACATTCCCTCGGCAAACTGTTTAAAAGTCATAAAAACGAGCAATGGAATTACCGATGCGCTGATGATATTGAGGTATGGAAGCGTTAGTGGAACTACTCCGGGATCTTGTTGCATGAGGTGTAGGAGCGGTCCCAAACCAATAATCAGCAGGAATAAGATCACTGAGAGAATGAAGTTGAGCCAGAAACCGTGGTGTAAAACGATCGCCTGCAGGTGTTTTCCTCCCCGACCAGCTGCATTGGCCACCAATGGGGTAATTCCGAAAGCCATACCGATTCCGAATACCATAAAAATAGAAAACAGGCTATTAGCGAGGGCTGCAGCAGCCAGTGGAAGCGTGCCGAGCTGACCTACCATTACACTGTCGGCCACACTCACAGTAATGTGACCCAGCTGGCCGATCATTACCGGAACGGCCAGTTGCAAATTGGTTTTATAATGTGCGCCAAGGCTTGTCATAGCGGGTGCAAAAGTAAGCCCTTCTGCGCTGTTGAACACATAAAAGTCAGCATGCGTGCACGAACAATGAAAGGAGAATTGTATTTTAATTGAAACACATAATCAGGAACTGGGATGGCTGTATTTGCTATAGGAGATATTCACGGATGTTTGTACGCGTTGAAAGAAGTCGTGAATACGGCTGAAATTCAGCGCGGAGATACGATTGTTTTGCTGGGTGATGTGGTTAGTAAAGGACCTGATTCGCGCGGAGTGGTGGATTGGATATTGGACAATTCCGGAAATTTTAACCTCGTAGTTCTTCGGGGAAATCACGAGGATATGCTGTTGCAATTGTTGAATGGTGGTGACGGTGGAGCAGGTTGGATGCGCAAAGGCGGTTCGGCGGTTTTAGAATCGTATGGAACTTCGTTCAAAGTTGGCTGGGAGAAATCAATTCCCGAATCTCACTGGCAGTTTTTCCGTTCAACTTTGCGCTACTGGACTTTTGAAAATTTCATATTCGTTCATGCCGGAGTAGAACCGGGCATCCCGCTTGAGGAGCAGGATGACTTTACACTTTACTGGAAGAAATTCAGAAAACCAGTCGAATATGCACAGGGACTAAAGGTAATTTTTGGCCACACGGCACTTAAAGATGGACGAATTTTAGATTTCGGACACAGCATCTGTCTGGATACTTACGCATACGGCGGCCAATGGCTTAGCTGTCTCAACATCCACACACGGGAATACTGGCAGGCAAGCGAAAAACGAAAAAGCCGCTTCGGAAAGTTATAATCGATACCAACCAATATAATTTCAAAAAAGCCCTAAATTTTGTTAAACGAGCGGTCCGCAACGTCAACAAATGGCCGTGTGGATTGTTAAGACATTAAACAGCAATAATTAAAACAATAGAGCTATGAAAAGAAAACTACAAAATATTGCATTACTTGTTTCCCTTCTTTTGGCGGGCATGAATTCTTCTGCCCAAACGTCGTTTTCCATAAACCTGGCAGGTTCTGAGTTTGTGCCTGCTTCATTGTCGATCAATATTGGTGATACAGTTCATTGGTACAATGATTCCGGACAACCGCATAATATCAACGGGAGTTTGTGGTACGAAGACAATCCGGAACCATTTGGAAATGAAGTGGGTTCGGATTGGGTTTATTCGCACATATTCGATTTACCGGGAACCTACAATTATCACTGTGATGTTCATCTGGATATGGGCATGACTGGACTTATCTTTGTCGGTGAGGGAATTTCTTCTTTGAACGAGGAGGACCAGAACAACTTTCTTATCAAACGGGTGTACCCGATACCTGCTGATGATTATGTGGTGATAGAATTACAGGAAGAAGTGCTGGCAACCTATCCGCAGCTCGAAATGAATTTGTATGATCAGCTGGGACGTGTACAGCTCAACAGAAAGCTCGGAACCAAAAATCGATTGGATATTGAAGTCAGAGATTTCAATAGCGGTTTGTATTTCTTCCAGTTAGTTAATGAAGAGAACATTCTCTACACCGGAAAAATCGTGGTTCGATAATTGGGCTGATCAATAGCAATAACTGCACAATTGGTTTAACATTCAGGTGATGTCGTTTATAACCACACACCTGAATGTTTATTTTCAAAACTATGGAAATTTAATTGTCGCGGGAATCTTCTTACCTTTGCAGCGCAAAATGCTGTTAAAAGGTTATTGGATTTAAAATATTGCTAAAAGCACGTTTTATGATTACAGAAGCAACTGCTCCAAAACCCACTAAAGCGGAAGAGTTTACAAAATTTAAGCAAGAGAACGTTGAAACCAAGGTGCGTTTCCCCAATCGTGATGGCCGCGATTTTCACAAAGCAGTTACATCCCGGGTTAACCAATATTTTGAGGACAACGGACTTTCTACTTATGCCAACTGGCAAATGGTGCTGAAAACAGGGGTATTGTTATCGGCGTATTTCGGATTTTACTTTGCCATTTTGCTTGGAGAATTCAACGTCTGGGCAATGTGGTTGATGACCTTCGGGTTGGGTGTTGCCATGGCTGGAATTGGGTTCAGCGTTGCCCACGATGCCATACACGGAGCCTATTTCAAAAACAAGAATTTAAACTATCTGCTCGGGCTTACGATGAATCTGATCGGAGGAAACCGGTATGTATGGAGCATTACGCACAACGTTGTTCACCACACCTACACGAACATTCACAATCATGACGAGGATTTGCAGGTAGCGCCGTTTATACGTATGTCCAAACATGACCAGCATCGACCAATTCACAGGCTACAACACATCCTCGCTTTTATGGCTTATAGTTTGGCTACTATTTTCTGGGTATTTCTAAAGGATTATAAGAAGCTGTCTCAAGCGAACATCGGACCTTATCAAGGAAAAAGACACCCTAAAAAAGAGATTGCCTTGCTGATTATTACCAAACTGGTGTATTACAGTTACGCTATAGTGATTCCATTCATTGTTCTCGATGTAGCCTGGTGGCAATTCATCATTGGATTTTTAACGATGCACCTGACGGCAGGAGTGATTCTGGGAGTTATATTTTCACTGGCGCACGTAGTGGAGAACACCGAGCATCCTGAGGCCGATGACCAGGGTCGAATGCCCGACTCGTGGGCAGTACATCAAATGAAAACGACCGGAAATTTTGCCATGAAAAACGCGGTGGTTAACTGGTTTGTCGGAGGTCTGAATTTCCAGGTAGAACACCATCTCTTTCCTAACATTTGTAGTATCCACTACAAAAGGATCAGTCCGATTGTAGAAAGCACCGCCAGGGAATTCGGAGTTCCCTATAACTATTATGAAACCCTTAGTGATGCCATTGCTTCGCATTATCGTCAATTAAAAGCGCTGGGTCGGGAATAGAGTTATTTTTTCCCTTTGCGACGGTTGAGCTCGCGGATAATCAATTGTAATTCACGCCCGGTCTGACCTTTGGCTGATGAATTTTCTTCTGCTCTGCGAATCAGGTAGGGCACTACTTTCTTTACAGGACCGTAGGGAACATATTTGGCTACCTTATATCCCTTATCGGAAAGATTAAAGCTGATGTGATCTGACATTCCGTACAATTGCGCGAAATAAATCCTCAAGTCACCAGGAATAAGGCCTTTGTTGTGCATCAGTTCTGTAAGTAGCAGAGAGCTTTCCTCGTTATG
>CAZJLZ010000495.1:0-6200 GCA_964546775.1 uncultured Cryomorphaceae bacterium
CAACCGAACATCTCCTTTAAAAGACATGCTTTCCAAATCCAGTTCCCGGACATAAAGGCGTTCTGTTGGATTATCTTTATCAAAAACAGAATAAAACAGGTACCATTTTCCATTCATCGATCTGAAATCATTCAAATCGAAATAGTCCGGAAACCCAGCCAAAGCTCTCTCTTCTACAAATGCAGGTTTATCGGCAACACTGAATTTTTGAATGACCATTCCCTCGTTGGCACGTTTGATATTGTACATAAACGTTCCTTCAACTACATGATGGAAAGGATCGTGGTTAAGGTGAAATGGATCAGACACTTCATAAGAAACCTGGTCGATGATTTCAGGAGCCAATTGTCCGATGGCATTTATGGCGTTCAATAACAGTATCACCAAAATAACGTGATGCTTCATGCTGTATTTTTTAAGATGAAGCGGCCAATATAAATAAAATTACCAGAACTGTGGATTAGCGTTAAACAAGCTGTTCGCGGGATACTGCAAACTATTTCACCCATTTACGGTACTGACGGCTACTTTCCTCGAGAACATCATAAATGGTATGCACCCAATAATTTCTAAAGCCAAAGCCCATTGGCTCAGCGCTCATTTTTCTGGCCAACAACACTTTGCGGTTGGATATATCGAAAAAGGTTACCCACATGGTACCGGTTTCGGTGTACTTGTTAAAGTTTTCCAGAACGATTACAAGGCCAATACCGGTGCCCTCCATGTGATAACTGTTCACATGCCCAATCAGGTCATCTTCGGTAATATTTTGGTTTTCATATCCGATTACATCAGAGGGGGCGCGTTGGCTATTCAACCGGTTAATAGCCGCTAAATCGTAGTGTACAACCTGCTTGTTGAAGAATCTTGCCAGATCGTATTTCTCCTTTTCCCTCACAACAACTCCATTCCATCCCGTGAAATATTTTCGGACCAGTTCCTCTCCGGTTGCGGACTCTCCAATTACCTTCAATAACGAACAATCAAGACCAAAATAAGTAAGCTCAGTTGCTTCGGCTAGGCGGCGTGCATCCTGGGCAAACCCAACATTAAAGAAACATGTTATAACCACCAACAATAAAACACGCATGACATAAGAGTTCAGGGTTTGAGGAAAATTACTCAAAATAAAAACAACTTCAAACCTAACGTTTCAGTTTACCGGTTACCGTGAAATCCAGTTTCTCCACCATTGCAATCCGCTGAGGAACCTTGTACGTGCTCAATTTCAAACGGCAAAAACCAATCAGGTCCTCAACTTCCGGCGCTTTCCCTTCGGGAACTATTTCAGCCTGAACCACCTCGCCAAGCAAAGGATGTTTTCCGCCAAACACACGGCTCACTTTTACGGCCGGGTGCATGTTCAATACGTTCTCGACTTCCTCAGGAAAGACTTTGTTGCCGGAAACATTGATCATTGATTTCTCGCGGCCGCGAATTGTGATCAGACCATCCCGGCTTTTTGTCGCAAGGTCACCTGTCATAAACCATTTTCCTTTCAGTGTCTCTTCGCGTGTTGATGGCGGATTCAAATATCCGTCAAACATTCCCGGACCGGAAATGGCCAGGTGTCCGGATTCACCAGGCGGAAGTTCCTTCATATCGTCATCCAAAATGACCACTTCGTATGCCGGCAACGCATGACCCACAGCTTCAGGGTGCTCACGGGCCTGAAGGTGATTAACAATTGGCAAACCAATCTCTATAATTCCATACGCCTGGCTAACTGCCTTTCCGGTTTTTGCTGTGAATCGTTGAATGTCTTCGGCCGAAATCGCAGTCGAAGTGGAGATCACGGTTTTGAGTGTAGCCATTTCTACCGGACCCGGATGATTAGCGAGCATCCGGATGTGCATCGGCGAAGCATAGAGCAATGTTGCCTTACTATGGTTGGCAGATTCGATCATCGTTTCTGCGAGGAAATCCCTGGAAACAGTTATGGCTGCACCCACCCGTAGATAGAGCACAATCGAAACCACAAAATGAAACGCCATCGGAAGCACCCACAACACAACCTCGCCAGGTTGAAGCTGTAACAATTGATTTGCAGCATCCACCCGTTCGTAAACGGAGCGGTGACCGATCACCACTCCTTTCGACTTTCCAGTAGTTCCGCTGGAGTATCGAATAAACACCGGATCTTCCAGATGTGCGGCCAATGGATCGCTGAACCCAATCCGTGAAAACTGAAGCCGGAAACCCGGTAGATGGTCGAATTTTTCAAAAAACATCGGTTCACTATCGAGGGGATCTGTGCCGCTTTGGTCATCGAGCATTACGTGCAATCCGGTTGCATCGACCACTTCATCGATTTCGGCTTTTTTCATTTGGTGCGAAAGAGGTAGAACCACTGCCCCGGCACCTACTGCAGCAAACAATCCGTATATAAAAAACCGACTATTGCGGCACATCAAGCCGGTTCCCATTCCGGGTTGCACCCCCGATTCGACCAGCCAATCTTTCAGTAGCTCGGTTTGGCGAAACAGCTCCAAAAAGGTGACCACACCAAATTCATCGTAAATAGCAGGTTCTTCCGGCCATTTACCTGCTGCATCGCGGATGATATCGTAAACATCTGCACTCATCTGCTGAGGTCAAGTTCTGCGCGTATTCGGTCAATTCTTTCCGGCCGCTCCTTTTTCAAAGCAGCGCCGGCGGCCAACATTCCGGCCGCATATCCGGTTTGCAAACAAATTCCCATAACCCGGGCGCTGGCCAATGCACGTGGCTCGGCAGAAATGTTCCTGCCGGCAAAATAAAGATTTTTCGCGAGTGCCGACTCTACACATCCTGCCGGAATCTGATAATAATCGTTGTCGGCAAAAAAAGACATTTCTGCGGTGGCGCCCGGTTTCCAATATTCTACCGGCCACGCTCCGTTGGCGATTCCGTCAGGAAATTTCCGGGCGTCAAGCACCATTTCTTCTGTCAACGTTTCACGGCCTTTGGGTCTGAATCCGGTTCGAAATCCAACTTCCGGAGCTATTTCACCGATTTCCACACCCGCAAAGGATGGTACATTGTTGCGAAGAAATGCAACTACCGTTCGGATAGCCTGATGCGAGGTGCTCAGCATTTCCGCCCGTTGAGCCGTGTCGTTGCTCACATCTTCCGGTAAGGGCAATTTGAAATACGCGCAATGTTCGCGGTAGCTGCCCGGCACTACGCTGAGCATACCGAGTTCGGGAGCCAGCTTTCCCAGTGATACACCGCGTCGCAACGCCAATGAAACTGCAAAATGAATGGCATCAACCGGAATTTCTGATATTCCGCACAACTGAAATACGCGTGCTGCAGCCTGATTTTCTCCTCCTTCCACCCAATTTTCATTTGCCAGTCTCGACACCCATGAATCTCCGCTACAGTCCACCACCTGATCCACCACCAATTCGATTTCCTGCTCACCATCCCACAATCGAAGTGACTCTATCGTTGCAGGGTTGTGCTGTACCTTACGGATCGTTGTGTTCCAAAGACAGGTTATTTTATGAGCTGCCAATAAACGATTGCATATTTTCCTGAATGCCGGAATCTGATAGGGAAGGAAGTGTAGCCGCTGATAAAATTTTTCGGGAACCGTATCGCTTGCGCGCATCAGGTCTTCTGCAAAGGATTTCATGAAACCTCCTGCAGCCCATTTTGGTATATCATCGGGATGACTCAGAAACAAACCGCAGACCGTTCCAACCATGGCTGCCGTTGCGCTTCCACCGGGATAACACTGCTTTTCTACGAGCACCACTTCCGCTCCAGAACGGGCTGCGGCAATAGCCGCAGCAATACCGGCTGAACCGGCCCCAATAACAGCCACCTGCGCATTTAATTTTCGGGTTTTCATGGAGCAAAATCCTGCAGCAAATCCCTGCGCAGAAGCTTTTCAAAATTAACCAATTCTGACGGACTCATGGATTGGGAAGTACTGCCCACAACCACCCTCAGACAATTGTTATAGCGCATAAATACAGTCGTAAACCCAGGCGGAACAGGATTTGGTGGAAAATGATACACATCGGTAATATGGCGTTCCATGATGGACTCCGAATCCGGCAAAGAATCTCCGATATCCGAAAAAGAAAAACTGGTAACCACACCTTTGGTCGGCAACTTCATAAAGAAATTATACACCCCCAGCGGCATGTGTCGGAAGATGTTCATCATTGTCGCATAAGCAGCCGGCATTTTTACTCGGATCTGCTGCACCATTTGTTCGGAAACCTCGCGTACAGTTTCCTGAATAGAATTCAGTTTGTTGAACGGAATCCGATAGAACATAAACGAAATCTGGTTGGAGAGCAGCGCGCCCTTCCCTCCGCGCATGCGCTGGTTCTGCGGAACAGGAATCCAGATGATCTTCCCGCCGTTTCCGCGATCACTGAGAATGCTGTTTACCGCCCGCGCGGCCGACGCCAGATAAAATGGTCCGTTGCCGAAGCGCGCACCGACTTTTACTCCGTTGGCATCGATCGTCTTTGTTTCGGCTTCCGAAAAATTGATGATGGTATACGCTGTCTTCAGATTGGGTTGTGGTGATCCGTTCAGCAAACCCGCCACATTCTGATCGACGTCCATGAGAAAGTGCCGCGCTTCGTTGAACTGCTTCAACTTTTTTGCGAAACGTTCCTTCATCAGGTCTTCAGGAAAAATTTCAAAACCGCTTTCTCCGGGAGGTGAATTGAGCAAGTCAACCAGCATCTGCATTCCGCGGTTATCGATGATTGAATGATGCGCCGAAAACACGATCCGGGTCAATCCATTGTTGAGTTGCACAAGCGCAATGTGAAACAACTTGCCCGCAGCGGGTTTCAGATCCAGATCGAGCAACTTTTCGGGAAGTATTCCTTCGGTTTCCGACAATTCGCACAGCGGAATGGGCATACTCTTTCGGCCACGTTTCCAGTATGGCACCGCCATCGGCCAGGGAGCTGTTAGCTCAAATGCGTTGAGCCACGACAATATCTCACGATCATCACATCGTTGCCACAACTCCTTCAGGCTCATGTAACGGTCTACATCGAGCACCATGTGAATGATGTTGTCGCGGTACCCCAGCTTCCCGAGGTTTCTTTGTACCAACAGATTAAAATAATCGGCTCCGGACAAATATGCTCTATCGGGAATGCGGTGCATTTAATCCATCATTTTCACCGTACACGCCGCCAGCGCTCTTACAGATTTCAGATTTTCGGGAACGAGTTTTTCCTCGGGAAGGACCACTCCAAAACGGCGCTCGATAAACAACACCATTTCGATTACGGAATAAGAATCTACTCCGATGTCGCGTAGCAAGGTTTCCGGTTCAACAGCAATTCCTTTTGCCAGTATATTTCCACGCACAAATTCCCCGAGCGCCTGCTCAACCTCTGTCTGTGAAACCGGCATTATTCGATTCTCCATTTTTGATAGAAATAGGATAGTGCAATCATGGCAACGCCGAAAATAACGAGTTTACCGGAGTCGACAAGAATATCTAATGTTCCCCCTCCTCTGAGGAAAATATCGTAAAATGCGTTGAGGCCCCAGTTCATGGGTGAAATTCCGCTGATCGTTTCCATCAACTTCGGCATTACGTATGGTGGCACCCATATCCCACCAATGGCAGCAAGAATCAACACCGCAACAGAGCCCCCTATCGAAGCCTGCTGGTGGGAAGTACTCATTGTTCCGAGTAACAAGCCAGAAGCTGTCGCAGCAAAAGCGTTGGCCACCGCAACCACGGCGACCGCAGCCAGGTTCCCGCCAAGGTTAAGAACCGGCAATCCCACCAGGGGTAATACCAGGATGCCAACCATCATCATCAGCACAAACTGGATGTTGCAAACGACAAAAAACACCACGAATTTTCCAGTGAGTACGTCGAGGTAACTACCCGGCAAGGTCTTCAGACGAATCATGCTGCCTTCGGCCTTCTCACGAATGAGGCTAACAGCCAATGGAATTGTAATGAAAAACATGGCGAAAATTGTCCATGCCGGTACATTGTGCTGAACAGAGTTCGGGAAAATCGCCACTTCATCCTGCATCGCATATTCCTGCCGGAAAACCACGACGTCATTGTTGCTGAAAACGGGTTCCTCTCCCCCTGGCAACAACTCAGTGAGTTGAACGGCAAAGGTTTCGAATATCAATTTGGTTTTCATCTCGGAGATGAATTGACGCAGCGTCGCCGAAATGGTACTAATGAATGCCTGTTGTGCTGCGGG
>CAZJLZ010000496.1:0-3782 GCA_964546775.1 uncultured Cryomorphaceae bacterium
TAAAACCTTTAAACCGGACATTGTTCACACACATGCATCAAAACCTGGAGCACTTGGAAGAATGGCTGCGGCGCAAATGGGAGTGCCAGTGATCATTCATACTTTTCACGGCCATTCATTTCATTCCTATTTCAATTCACTTACCACCCGCTTTTATCAGCAGGTTGAAAGATATCTGGCTGCACAATCAACCTGTATCATTGCATTAAGTGACCAGCAAAAAAATGAGTTGGTTAATGAACATCGAATCTGTGCGATGGACAAGGTTCAGATCATTCCGTTGGGTTTTGACCTGATGCGATTTCAACAAAACGTTGCAGAAAAAAGAAAGGCATTCAGAACACTATACAACCTGGAAGAAAATGAAATAGCCCTCGGAATCATCGGCCGTTTGGTGCCCATTAAAAATCATAACCTCTTCCTACGGGCAATGGCGATAATTAAACATCGAACCCGCCGAAAATTCAGAGCTTTTGTGGTAGGCGACGGTGAAGAAAAGGACCATTTGATCAACTTTTGTAAAGAATTGAATTTAGATTATTCAGAAACCAGAGATGATCGCGCTACCATCACCTTCACATCGTGGATAAATGATATTGATCAGGTAAATGCCGGAATGGATATCATCTGCCTCACGTCCAAAAATGAAGGCACACCGGTTTCATTAATCGAAGCACAAGCTTCCAATAAACCCATTGTTACTACCCGGGTAGGAGGCATTGAAAATGTGGTGTTATCAGGCAATACTGCGCTTTTGAGCGAAACAAATAATCATGTTACCTTAGCCAACAATTTACTGAGATTGATTGAAGACGACGAGCTGAGAAAGGAATTCGGTGCAAACGGATGGGACTTTGTGAAAGAAAAATTTCATTACCAAAGACTTGCAAATGACACTGCCAGCTTATACAACGAATTACTAAACAAATATGAAAGGAATTAGAACAGGTGCTTTTATTGCGCTGACTATTTTGATGAGTGCATGTAGCATTAACAAAGATCTGCTGTTCAAAACGCCGGTAGGTTTCGAATATGATATTCCCCCGGAAGTGTTGGATGTAGAGTACCGGATTCAACCCTATGATCTGATCAATTTCAGACTTTATTCCAACGACGGCTTTTTGCTGATTGACCTGACCTCAGGAAGCGGAGCCGGAGGACAAGCAAACGCTCCGAGAATATCGAATTTGCAAACATCTATCCGGTATCGGGTTGAAGTGGATGGCACGGTGAAGTTACCGACGATCGGCTACACATCATTAAGCGGAATGACCGTTCGGGAAGCCGAGTTATTTCTGGAAGAGGTATATACTGAGTTTTATGTGGACCCGTATGTAATGATGGACATTACAAACAATCGTGTAATTGTAATGCCCGGTTCAGGAGGTAATGCTACCGTGATCACCCTTGTCAATAACAACACAACTGTATTGGAAGCTCTGGCTATGGCAGGTGGAGTTGCAGACCGGGGAAATTCCAGTAAAATCAAACTTATTCGCAGATCAGGTGAGGGAAGAAAAGTTTATCACATCGACTTATCTAAAGTGGATGGAATAACTGATGGCGATATTCTTGTACAGGCCAATGACATCATTTACGTAGAACCTGTTCCTCAACTCGCAGCAGAAGCCCTTCGCGATCTGACACCAATTGTTGCCTTGATAACCAGTATGATTGTTCTGGTAAATATCGTGCGTTAAGCATATGATCACCGAAAACATATCACAGGTAAATCAGAATTACGAGAGTTACAGAGAACGGCTCACGAATTTTGGGAGCGACTTTGAGCTCGGCTTATTCCTGTATATCGTTCGCAAAAACCTAAAATGGGTGTTTTTGCTCATCGCTATTGCACTGCTGGGTTGTTTCCTCTATCTGCGTTACACAGCGCCTATATATGAAGCAAGTACGATCGTGCAGTTATCCAAAAGTGACAAAGCCAATAAAATTCTTCAGGTTGAACAAATTTACGAAGACCGCACCCTATCTGCTGAGATAGAACTTCTTAAATCCAAACTGCTTCTGGAACAAACAGTTCGTCAGCTACCACTCAAAATCAGTTATTTTCTTAAAGGTGAAATTCTTACAAAAGAACTATACAAAACGGCGATTCCAAAAGTAGAATTGGAATCTATACGAGATTCAAGTATTGTAAATCGACAAATCAATATCCGCTACGAAGGCAACCGGACTTTCAGGTTATTTCATAATGATATTGCAATCTCAGAACCTTTTAAAACAGGAGACCGCGTCATTACAGACTTCTTCACAGGTACCATAATAACTCCGATTATTGATCCGTCAGACGAGGAAAGTACTGTCGACGAAGTCTATTTCGTCATCAATCATCCAACCTCGCTGGTTTTCAGATTCAGAGCAAATCTCGAAATCAAGCCGCTGAATTCCGTAGCGCAAACCATTCTGATTTCCTTTAAAGATCACAATCCACTATTGGCCAGAGATTTTGTGATGGCACATGCCAATCAATATTTACAATACGATCAGCTGACCAGAGAACAAAGCGCTTCCAATATTATTGACTTTATAGAAGATCAAATTGTTGATGTTTACCATGAGTTGAGTCAAACTGAAATTGAGCTGAAACAATTTCTCAAGGACAATAAGATTTCCAACATCAACCGACTTTCAGAAACTTATATCACTTATTTTCAAGGATACGATGAACGGCTTATAGATCTTGAGTATGAAGAACAATTGCTCAATGAAATAGAAAAAGTTACCGTTTCAGAACCTTCAGAAATAGAGGTCTATGCGCTTATTCCGGTGATAATGGGAACCAATCTGGGCAATTCTTCTCTGAGTGATATGATTCAACAACTCAGGTTGTTGCTTATTGAGAAAGAAGAAGCATTGTATACCATTAAAACAGACCATGGTAGAGTACAGAATCTGGAGCATCAGATCGCTATTCAGAAGCGTCTGATTAAGGAATCACTTGAGACTCTTAGAATCAACCTGGACAATAAGCGTGAATTTCTCGAAAATAAATTCGAAGACTACGAAACGTCATTCAGCTCTTTACCTGAAAAAGAGCTCGAATTTGCAAGACTGCAAAGGCATTTCACGATCAACGAAAAATACTACACCATGCTTCTTGAGAAGCAGACTGAATATCGAATATCAAAGGCAGGATTTGTACCTGAAAACAGGATTCTCGAAGAAGCCCGGGTTCCGGAGAGACCAATTGCTCCCAACAGAAATATGATTTTCTCTTTCGCAATTATTGCTACGCTGATTCTTAGCTTTCTTTTAATTCTGACGAAATATATCACCCACAACGATCTGACTTCTCTAAACGAAATATCTAAACTATCTCATGCTTCCATCGGAATTTTGGGAATGACGCCTAAGTATTCGAATCTTGTACCGGTATCTCAGATGGTGGTGGATAAGAATCCGAAATCCATGATTGCTGAGGCTTTTCGAAACATTAGAACGAATCTACAATTCATCGATTCTCATCAGGAAGAATCTAAGACAATTGCCATAACCTCAACCGTTTCAGGAGAAGGCAAAACCTTTATAGCTATTAATCTGGCGGGAATTATAGCATTTTCAGGGAAGAAAGTAATTATCCTTGACCTTGATATGCGCAAGCCGAAGATACACATCGGTTTTGGAGTCAGCAATACCCGGGGCATGAGCACTTTACTGGTAGGGAAAGATGAACTGGTTAATTGCATTAATCAGAGCAATGTCGATAATCTTGATTTCATCACAGCAGGCCCCGTTCCTCCGAATCCTTCTGAATTAATTTTGAG
>CAZJLZ010000497.1:0-3827 GCA_964546775.1 uncultured Cryomorphaceae bacterium
AACATAAACTGCAATCTGCCGGCTTTCATCTCTATTATAGCAGCTCGCTTTAAGATCTACGAGATAGTAATACGTTCCTTCGTGCATTGCCTGTCCGTTGGCATTCTTTCCGTCCCATGCGCAAATACTCTTGTGCAATTCGTTACCCCACCTGTTGTAAATCGTAACTTCTGCTTCCAGCCATACATCATTGCACAATATTCGCTCCGGATACTGTGGAATATATGGTCGGAACTGTTGATTGGCATCGTCGGTGTTGGGTGTGAAAACGTTGGGAACTTTCAGTTCATGAAGCGGAAAATAATCCTGAAATTCTACTTCGGTTCCGGCTGTAGCGGTGCAACCAAGGTGATCAATCGTTAAGACGTAAGTTCCGCTTTCGGTTACCTGAATGTGCGTCGTCGTTTCTCCGGTTGACCAACTAAACTCACCGTCAATGAAAGCCGAAGTGATTTGTACGGTATCACCATAACATGCGTTGATATTGCCGGGAAGCAAAGGATCGGGGAAAACTACAAGATCCACATTTGCCGTATCACGTTCAGCAAAGCATTGATTACCGACTTCTACCCAATACGCTCCGCCTTCAACAACCGAAACTAATGGATCGGTACTTCCGGTACTCCACAAATAGTAATCTGCCGACGGATGTGTCGCGTCAAATTGAACTACTTCTTCTTCACAAAGCACATGATCAGAAAGATTTACCGATACTTCGGGTATATAGTCAACCTGCATATCATCCCCGGCAGTACATCCCAGGTGGTTGATAAATACCTCATAAATTCCTGGTTGCGAAATAACCACACTCGTGCCGGTAGCTCCAGTACTCCAGGTGATATCCCCTTCTGTATAACTGACAGAAACTTCCAGATTTTGACCAGAACACAATACACTATCCTGAGGTAGTAAGGCTTCCGGAAAAACAATCATCAGTACTTCAGCAGAATCCACCACAGTAAAGCAACTATTACTGAGTGTTACCCAATATTGACCGGGATTTTCAACTTCTATGGATGATGATGTTTCACCTGTACTCCAGTTATATTCGTTGGCAGCCTGATTTTCTGCGTTCAAATCAACGGTAAGAGTATCTGTACACAATACTACATCTTCCAGGTTACTTTCGATCATGGGAATCACTTCAACTTCAACAGTATCGCTTACTACACAACCTACATTATCTACTTCAACAGAATAAACTCCGGCACTTTCCACAAGAATGTCACTGGTCGATTCCCCGGTGGACCATAATATATCATACATTTCTCCATCAGGAATACTGAAATTCACAGTTTCTCCCTGACAAAGCACCACATCTTCACCCAGCTCTATTTCAGGCTTTTCTCCAATAGATACGCTGAAAGGATAATCGTGCCACACCCCGTCGAATAATAAATTCAGGTTCAGTTCAAATGTTCCGGGTTCATCAAAAATCACCCAGGTTGGATTTTCGGATACACTTCCGGATGCTTCACTCTCAGTTCCTAAGTCCCAAAGGATTTCATCCGGAACCAGCCCCAAAGAAAAACTCAGGTGTGTAGTGTCACCGAGACAATGATTCTCAACATGTATGGCAAAGGATGAACAACTCAGATTTGGTGTTCGTGGGAAAAAACCCTGCGCAGATTCGATTTCCAATTCACCGGCTTCAACTCCTGTTTCAGAACCCGTTACATCAGGGTCAATGATTCGATCAATTGTATTGGTCTGGACGTTGTAGAGATAAATTTCATTGTAGATACTCACCTTAATGTCACGCCACGTTTGAACTGATGTAGGTGCAGTTGCTATTACTGTCTGGGACAATGTAATGGCAGTAGGTGTCCATGTTTCCAAATGAAACCGGTCAATTTGATCGAAGTCACTAATAACATACACATATTCAGAATTGGGTGAAAACTCGAGATTACATCGCTGGGTAAAAGAACTGAAGGTGTTGACTGCATTGCTCAGCGCGTTCGACACAATTCCTGTCTCATTATCAAACTCAAATAAAGTAAGGAAATGCCCCTTGTGCATAACCGCTATTTTGCTGCAATCTGGCGATAGCCGGGCATTGTCCAGGTCACTGAAAAATCCGGCCCAGATGTAATTATAACTGGCGGTCTCGATAAGACTTACCCCCGTGTTGCTCACCTCAAAGCTTCGGAAATAAATATTATCCATCATCCCAGCTTGATTGTCAGTTACAATTAACCAATAGTTTTGTGAAAGAGCATTTCGCGCCACCATTAATTCGCTTTTGTATTGATTGATCTCGATCTCTTTTTGATCTTCCACTATCCCACCGCTTCCATCATTCAGTGTCAAATCAATTATAGAATAATCTACCCCCCACTCTGCACTTCTGAAAAGATAATACTGATTGGAATTACCCGGCATCGGTACAAATACATTCATTAAGCCGGTATTTGAGAAACTCCCGTTTTCTATCACTTCATGATCGGCATTGTGAACTTCTGTACCGTTACTATACAATTGCAACTGGCCGCTGCTGTTGCTGATAGTGGCAGGCGTCACTCCGTTTAAAGTATTGATAGAGCTCGTGGTAATTTCCAATCCGGAGCCTGTATGAAACAGCCCTACTTGTTGACTAAAATGCCAGTTGGCGTTTTCCAGATTCTGACTACTCGCAACAATAAAACTACTCAGTAATATTAATGTCGCGGTGCATTTTTTAAAAGTAGTGTAGGCCATCACAGTTTTTGATTTAACTGAATTAATAACTGAAGTTGCAAGTGATATAGATAGACGCATCCGTTTTCCAAACGTTGTATACACCATCAAAGAAATCAATCTGATTAATTGTGCAGAGATGCGTAATTTAGCCTGCGCCCGCAACTTATTTTTATCGCATTGCATTCTACTGGTCTATCATGGAATTATCCGTTTTATTTTCAGCACTGACACTTTTCTTTTTTTCGCCTCGAATCAATGCTCAAAACACCGATTCCACTGAAAAGTTTTCAAACGGACAAGTCAAAACAGTAGGCTTATATAATGAAGCGGGAAAAAAGACAGGTATTTGGGTAGACTATTACAAAACCGGCGACACTTTATCGGTGAGAAATTACGAAAACGGGTTTTTCTCCGGTCAGACTGTTACCTATTATCGCAATGGCAACAAGCTTTCAGATGGACATTACATAAACGGTGTCCCTCATGGGCGATTTGCGAACTACAATGAAAAAGGACGACTTCTGGAAGAGAAAACTTTCAACGACGGAAAACTGAACGGACCTCACTATCTTTATTTCCCCAATGGACAGTTAAACGAAGAAATAAATTACAACAATGGCGAATTGCACGGATTCCTGAAGACGTATTTCAAAAATGGTCAGCTACTTTCAAAGCAACAATATGAAAACGGCCAACCAACAGGTGAGTTTATTATCTACAAGAAAAACGGAGAAGTAAAGAGCCGCGAAACGATCGAAAACTGGGAATCAGATACCAAACAGTAAAACCACTCCACTATGAAGAAATCTCTTCTATTCCTCATGCTTCTCTCTCCAATTCTGATTTCCGCTCAGAATAATCTCAGCCCCGGACTTCAGGAAGAAATGAACCGATATCCGCATCTACCTATACGAGTATTGGTCACTTTACAGTCTCAATTGAATATCGATTCACTAAAGTTGCATTGGACGGAAAATCCTATCCCTTACAACAATCGACCGAAAATATTGCTCGAAGAAATGGAACTAGTCAGTCGCCAATCGCAACGAAAAATCATTTCATTTCTGGATCAGCAACAACAACCTTTCGAGATCAAGCGAACATTGAAAATTGTAAATATGATTGCTGTTCTCGCACATCCCGAA
>CAZJLZ010000498.1:0-4496 GCA_964546775.1 uncultured Cryomorphaceae bacterium
TGCAATTGGAACTATATCTATTGCCTTCTTGACATCAGACTTTCTTAAGAACCAAGACTTTTATACTGTGGAAAAGTTAATTGGTTTACTTCTTGTTTTTTCGACAGTTCTTGGATATATTTTAGTTAGAAATTTGGTTTCAATAAGACGACAAGCAGTCTGGTTCAATAATGCAATAATTTATTTGAGAAATAAACTAATAAATGAATTTGGATTGATAAATGAGTTTCCTCAAATGAAAGAAGTGCCTGAAAACCATAAACATTCAGCCGATTATATAACCATTGGTTTATGCTCATTTTTAAACTTGGTTATGTTAGTAAGTGGCCTTATCTTGCTTTTTAATCTTTCTGAAATGAATCCTATAGCTTTAGCATTTACAATTGTAGGCATTGTATTAGTGTACATACTTATTCACTATTTTACGATTGAAAAGATATTAACAACTAATTTATAAAAAAACTAGTCACAAGCTACCTCCACTAGCCAAATATCCTCCTTTTCAAAAGCGTCGACTAAACTCACCTCAGCCACTCCCTGCTAGTGGGAGAAATGCAATTCGATGAAGTCAATTCTTGCACGAAAGCTATAGAATCATAAGGGTGTTGACTATAAGATTTAATATACGGCTGCTGTCCATTATAGTCGCCCCCGTACCTGCGAAGCTCTGCTTCCTGGCGACTAATTCCGCAAGCTCCGCTTCCATTCAAAAATTTGCCCTTACTAGCGCAACTATCAAATCTGATCCTTCAGATAAAATTTATTGATTCGTTTCATCGGTCCGGGGCAATAAGTCCGGTGGCAGTCCATACAGGTATTGATCACCGCGTTGAAATGTTTCACCTTCAGGGAATCTGCGGCTTCCATATCGTGTACGGAGCGGATAAACGCATTCGAAAATCCTTCAAACACAGGGCCTGAGCGCGTTGAATCCGTGGGTGTGGCCGTGTGTAACTCCTCTACCCTGTTCCACAGCGGGTGTTCTTCACCTTGCTCAAGCGCCGTGCGGATGTCTTCGGTTTCGGTAGTAAGGTCCCGCATCAGTAACGCAAGCTCGCTGTCTTCGGCCATTACGATTTCACTTTCCTGAACAGCTTCCGGCTCCTCGCATCCCTGTACAAACAGCGTCACAACAAGTGCGACAAAAACCCCGGCGAAAGAAAATTGTTTCATGCGGTAAAATTAGTCATTCAGTAAATACTCCGAACTCATTGTCCAGGATGGTTCTTTCTCACACAAACCAACAAGTTAGGGCATTCAATTTCATTTTTTATAACACTTTTATCTACTATGTCATTAATTTTAACGCGCTGATTGTGAACATCTTTTAAAGACATGTAAAACAATAAGGTTGCTATTAGCACTTCTAAATTATCTCTTTTTGAGGTTCGGATTGTAAATCGCTCTGACTTGAAAACCAATACTTCATTTTCCATTTTCGTCCACTATCAATATCTTCAAGTACGATCTACTCCCTCCTCGGGGAGGGCCAGGGAGGGGTTTTCGCAATACAAACCCTCCCCTTGCCCCTCCGGCGGAGGGGATTACTCAGCCGCTGGGAGCGCCGGATCACCTGTCGCTTCCAGGAGCTGAGTCATAGCGCAATCCGCCAGCGTCCGAACTTGTAGTATTCTTATGGATGTGAGTTTGGTGCAGTATATAAAATCAAAACCGACTTGGAGGAAAAGTTTTTTAATTGTTATTCTACTTAAGCCGGTAATCTGTTATTTCTTATCTACTGAACCGAAACCGGATTTGGCGTAAATTCGACGGCTAAAATTCACCACCATGAAAGCCTTCTACACCATTCTGCTGCTGGTCCTTTCCAACGGATTCATGACCCTCGCCTGGTACGGCCACCTCAAATTCAAAGAACTGAAATGGTTCGAAAACCTCGGGCTGATTTCGATCGTGCTCATCAGTTGGGGTATCGCGCTGTTCGAGTATTTCTTTCAGGTTCCCGCCAACCGGATTGGCTACCGCGGAATGGGCGGTCCTTTTACCCTCGTACAGTTGAAGGTATTGCAGGAAGTCATTACGCTGGTGGTGTTCGTTTTATTTTCGGTGACCTTCTTTAAAAGCGAGACCTTTCGGATCAACCACCTCATCGGCTTCGGCTTTCTCGTACTGGCAGTTTATTTTATATTTAAGGAAAATTAAACGGCATGAACCCACCTACTACTCAGTATTTCCAACCATTGCGCATGATCCACGCCTCCATTCTGGGCGGTTCACTGCTATTCCTCGGAATTGTACGCTTTGCTTTGCTGGATTCCGCTACCATCGACAATGCGATCCTCGAAGACGATTACCTTCTCTATGTTCCTGTAGGCGTGATGCTGGCCGGCATTGTGTTCAGCGAATGGCTGTTTCAACAGCGCGTGAAGAAAGCGCGCGAATTCCCGGAACTGGTGGATAAACTGAATGAGTACCGCGTGGCCTGCATCATCCGCTGGGCGATTCTCGAGGGAGCAACTTTTTTTGCCATCATCTGGTTCCTGCTTTATTACGACCGGTATTTTATGGCCATCGCGCTGGTTGGAATGGCTCTGCTCGCTTTTTCGCGACCCACTCCTGAAAAAACAGCAAAAAATTTACGCTTGAACGCGGCCGAACACGCAACCATCACGGAACCCGGCTATTGACGATGTTCTAAAAACCTTTCTAAATTTGAGTGCATTCTAAAAAAATTACATGAGCACTTACTTTATTCGGGCCGCGATCTTCGTTGCTTTCATCGGCCTGACAACTTCTGTTTCTTCCCAGGTAAAAAATTACTCAGACCTCGAAGAACAAATTGAACAGTTACGCACGGACTGGAATGTTCCCGGTTTATCAGTCGCCATCGTGCAAAACGGGGAAATTGTTTTCAACCGCGGCTTTGGCGAACTCGACAAAGGAAAGGGCGAGCAACCCGACGGCCAGTCGCTCTATGCGATTGCTTCCATTTCGAAGGCGTTTACTGCTGCTTCGCTGGCCATGCTGGTGGACGAGGGAAAACTGAAATGGGAGGACAAAGTGGTGGATTACCTACCCTACTTTGAGCTGTATGATCCGTGGGTTACGCAGCACATGAACATCGAAGATTTGCTGACGCATCGAAGCGGATTGAAAACCTTCAGCGGAGATTTGCTCTGGCACGCTTCCACCCACAGCATGGAGGAAGTGGTGAAACGTGCCAAATACCTGGAACCCGAATTTGAATTCCGCGATGGCTTCGGATACCAGAACATCATGTACGTTGCCGCAGGATTGGTGCTCGAAAAAGTGAGTGGACAATCGTGGGCCGAATTTGTGCAGGAACGCATTCTGAATCCTCTGGAGATGAACCGCACGCTTACAAGTTCTTCGAATATTGAAGAGTACGACAATGTCGCCATTCCGCATTCCGGGCAACCCGGTGAAAACATTCCGATTCCGTATATCAATTGGGACAATATGGCTCCGGCCGGTGCGCTCGTTTCGAATACAGAGGATCTTTGTAGCTGGATGACGATGCAATTGAATCGCGGAATCAACAACACCGACACGCTCTTCACCGAAGATCGCTGGCGGGAAATGTGGACCGTTCACAACCCTCTTCCTGTTGGAGGTTGGGCCGAGCGAACCTATCCGGGCCAAACGTTTGATGGTTATGGATTGGGTTGGAGTCTGAATACGTATCGCGGAGAAAAAATTGTAAGTCATGGCGGTGGATACGATGCGATGATCAGCAACCTGACGATGATTCCGGGCCAGAACGCGGGTTTTGTCATTCTCACCAACAACGTCACCTCGCTTCCGCACATTCTCCACCTTACCCTACTCGATTTTATCATCGGTGGAGAGGACAGCGACAAAGACTGGAGCGAATTGTTCTTACCATTCATTGAAGGTCGCGAAAGCCGCGAGCGAGATCGCGTTGCAAAACTAATGGAGCGCCGCGCCGATCCACCCAATCACAAACTGCCGCTGAAAGATTACGCAGGCAAATACGGTGGCGAGATGTACGGAAATCTGGAAGTAAAGCTGGAATCCGACACATTGAAATTTCAGTTCGTTCCAACTCCGCTGTTTAGCGGCTGGTTCGAACCGATTGAAGAAAATACTTTTATTCTTCACTGGGATCAGACACACATGCTTCCAGTGGGCACGGCAAAATTCCTGCTGGATGAAAAGGATAAAATCAAAGAAGTTGAAATTGTTGTTCCCAATCCGGACTTTTATTTTGAAGAACTGGAATTTAAACGGCTTAAATAGCCATCAATTTTTCACGCGATGCATCACCAGATCAAAGTACCCGTTTTCTACCAGCGACTCGTATTAATTGCCGCATCATGGTTATTGAGTTTCTCTACGGCAAATGCTCAGATCGTAAAATCCGAAATTGATACTTTTACACTCGCGTTTTACAACGTTGAAAATCTATTCGATACCATAAACGATCCTGCTATTTCAGACACAGAATTTCTTCCCGAAGCCGAAAAGCAATGGACGGAAAAAAGGTACCATAAAAA
>CAZJLZ010000499.1:0-6930 GCA_964546775.1 uncultured Cryomorphaceae bacterium
GCGGAAATAATTCCAGGCAAAATAAATCAGCGACCAGATCAGCAGTTCGGGAGCGTAAGCAAGTACAACCTGTACCAGTTCTCCGAAAGGCCACACCAGTAATGGACGGATTTCCTCAATAAACAAATCAGAAATTAGCCCATGTACCACAGAACATACAAATCCCAGCACCACCGAAGTCAGAAACAAGCGCCAGATAGCATGATAGAGACTCAATTCAAGCCACCCCAGATAAAGAATGATACTGCGCATAAAATGAGAGACAGCAATTCCAGTGACAAATACCGTTGCCCATACTTTTACAATCGGCCAATCGAACTGCCCGGTGAGCAATGACCACAACGCCAGAATCAGGATGTACGTGAGCCAGCCGCTCACCTGCGCTGTCCAGTATATTGTTCGCTTGCTTGCCATGGCTTATCTTTGCGAAAGATACGCCAATCCCGAAAGTCGTTCAATTGGAAATGACCAATGGAAAATGGCCTGTTCAAATGGCAAAATGAATTTTTTAGCACACCTGTACCTCTCCGGCCCTCATCCGCAAACTATTTTCGGGAACTTTATTGGTGATGGAGTAAAAGGCAATAAGGCTTCATTGTATTCGGAGGAGGTTCAAAAAGGTATTGCGCTCCACCGATTCATCGATCATTATACCGATAATCACCTAATTACGGAAAGGGCAAGAAAATTAATCCGGCCGCAATTCAGGAAATATGCAGGCGTGGTGCTCGATGTATATTTTGATCATTTTTTAGGCAATAATTGGCCCAACTATCACCCACAGAAACTTGAAACATTTGTTGCGCACGTGGAACAAATTCTCGAAAATTTTGAACCAAGGATGCCCCTCAAAACACAGCGTTTCTTCTTCTACATGAAATCTTACCAATGGCTGCTCAATTATCGCGAGCTTGATTCATTGTCCCAGGTTTTTGAAGGCATGGCGCATCGGACAACTTTTCATTCCAATATGGAAAACGCTGTGCCTGTGCTCGAAAACCATTACTCTGAGCTGGAAGAAAGTTTTGTAGCTTTTTTTCCTGAACTAAGAGATGCTTCCCGAAATTTTATGCTGGACAATTATGGGGAGAAACTGTAAAGTAAAAAAATAGAACCAACAAAAAAGAACTCCGTTTGTTCGAACCAGTCTGAGTCAAATGTGCAAAAAAGCCTTTTATCAAAGGGCAACACCTTGTTTTGGTTAGGACAAATTCGTTATATTTGCGACCACTGAAGGAACTTTATTACCATTCTCTATGAAAAATATTCTTATCCTCTGCCTGATATTTTTTCTCAGCACTTTCGGTGCAAAAGCCGATGTAATTGTTTTGGAAGGTCAGTATCAATTGAGAAATATTTATGTCCTCAATGGCAAATCTGAATCCGGTGTTGGATTCTGCACTTTCGAGGTTACAGTGAACGGTCAGATAAGTTCTGACGAAATTAATTCAGAAGCTTTTGAAGTAGATCTTAGTATCTACGGTTTTAGTATGGGTGATGAAGTGGTTGTTAAAATCAAACACAAACCCGATTGTGAACCCAAAGTAATCAACAGTGGAGCACTTCAACCATTGCCTACTTTCGAAGTTAAGAATATCACCATTGGTGAAGATGAGGTTCTGCAATGGACCACTACCAATGAACAAGGTTCACTGCCTTTTATCATTCAGCAGAAGAAATGGAACAAATGGGTTAAAGTTGGCGAAGTTGAAGGCAAAGGAACTTCCAACGAAAACAAATACGAATTTAAAGTACCAACCGTATCCGGCAGAAATGAGTTCAGGGTCATGCAAAACAGCTTTGATGCCGAGAACCGTGTTTCGGAATCCGTTTCATTGATCTCCAACAAGCCGGCGGTTACTTATGATTACGACAAAAAGATGCAGCGAATCGAATTTAGCAATGAGACATCATTTGAGGTTTATAATGTATATGGACAAATTGTGAAACGAGGATTCGGTGAGGAGGTAGACATTTCCAACCTGTCAAAAAACACGTATTATCTCACTTATGATGGTAGCTCTGATGAATTTGTGAAACGCTGATCGTTAAAAAGATATGACATTTTTTTAAAGGCTCCCGGTTGGGAGCCTTTTTTGTTTCCGGTAACTACGGGTTGGTCCGGTGCGTATAAGGTCTTTGGCGAACTGCCCAAAAATGTCATGCTCAAAATTATCAGTACATACCGATGGCCTGTTCTTTATGTTGGTTTCCTCATGATGACAGCTTGCTGGTTTGCTTCCGACGAAAGAAGCAATGACAGCAAATTATGGTCTGATATTGATAATCTTCAGAATGTCCGCGATCTCAACAACATTCTGGAACGCGGTAAATTGGTGGTTCTCACCCAAAGTAGCACCAATTCGTATTTCCTCTTCAAGGGTGAAGCCATGGGATTCGAATACGAACTCCTCTCCGCTTTCGCCCGCCATCTCGGGGTGGAACTCGAAATAAAAATAGCCGACGACATCAACAACATCTTCGATGAGCTCGAAAACGGTAATGTCGACCTTGTAGCCGCTAATCTTACCATAACCAGCGAACGTGCGCAGAAGATGAATTTTACAGAACCCTTTCTCTTCTCAAAACAAATACTCGTGCAGCGGATTCCGGAGTTGGGCGAAAAAGATTCCAAACCACTGTTGCGCAACCCGATTGACCTTACCGGCAAAAACATATACGTCCATCGCAACAGTTCATTTTACTCGCGACTTAAAAATCTTAGCGACGAAATTGGCGGGACCATCAATATAGTTGAAGCTCCCGGGAAAATTGACCCCGAACAACTCATTCGGATGGTTGCAGACGGACACATTGAATACACCATTGCAGACGAACATGTGGCAAAACTGAATCAGGGTTATTACTCAAACATTGATATCGGAATGGCCGTGAGCTTTCCGCAAAAAATTGCCTGGGCCTGTCGCAAGGACAGTCCTTTGTTTTTGCGTACGCTGAACAATTGGTTGCAACAATCTGAACAAGCTTCGCTTCTGGCCATTCTTCGTCACAAGTATTTTAAGGCGACAAAGGTTCAACGGGAACGTGTTACCAGCGATTATTCTTCCCTATCAGGGGGAAAAATAAGTCCCTATGACGAATTGATTAAGAAATACAGCATGTTACTCGGGTGGGACTGGCGACTGATAGCCGCGCAAATGGCGCAAGAATCTGCTTTTAACATCCACGCCCGTTCTTGGGCCGGAGCATTCGGTCTAATGCAGTTGATGCCTCAGACAGCAGCGCAATTTGGTGTAGACACCAGCTCCGGAGCAGAGGCTCAGATTAAAGCCGGAATACATTATATGATGTGGCTGAATACCTATTGGGAAAATGAGATTGCCGACGATGATGAACGAATAAAGTTCGTTCTGGCATCGTATAATGCCGGACTTGGACATGTAATAGATGCACGAAGTCTCACTGAAAACCACGGTGGAGACTCAACCAAATGGGACGATCATGTGGATTATTACCTGCGTAATAAATCTGCCAGTCAGTTCCAGGACAGTGAATGGGTCAAATATGGCTATTGTCGTTGCGAAGAACCTGTAGAATACGTACAGAAAATATTGGATCGATACGCACATTACTCCAGATTAATTTCCTAAAACCTGCCATTATGAAGAGGGAAGAACTAAACAAAATGATCACCTGGATCGAAGCACGGCTTTCGTTTATGGAAAAACTGATCATCGAAGCTCAGCAAACAAAGAATTACGGAAAAGAGGTGCATTGCGTTGCTCAGAAAGAAGTGTATTCAGAAATGCTGAACAAACTTCGCAACGTAGGCAGCTAGTATAATACTCCGTTAAAAACTACCTTTGGTTCCCGTCAGAAGGTAGAATGGAAACCCAGCACATTGAAATCACCCATCAAGCTAGAATTGCCACGCTTGGAACTACTCAAAATGTCCGGCACATCTGGATTGTATTGCATGGTTACGGATATCTCGCAACTTATTTCATCCGAAATTTTGAACCAATTGATGACGGTGAAACCCTGATTATAGCACCCGAAGGTTTGCACAGATTTTACCGCGATGGTTTATCTGGCCGTGTAGGTGCTTCATGGATGACCAAAGAAGACCGACTTACCGATATTGCCAACAATAACCGATATCTGAATACTTTATGGGAAAAATACAAGACAAACTATCCGGAAGCACAAATCGGGGTTCTTGGATTTTCTCAAGGTGCTGCAACCGCCGTACGATGGTTTTGTCAAGCACCCCATCTACCGGATCGTCTCATTGTCTGGGCGGGTTCATTTCCGGAAGACCTGAACTGGTTCGAAGACATTCCAACACTCAATCATCGCCCATTGACTTTTGTGCTTGGCAGGAATGATCCCTTTTTCAACGAAGAAAAAATTGAACATCAAATTTCTAGTCTACGCTCAAAAGGTCTTGAATTCAATGTCGTCCGGTTTGAGGGAGGTCATGTCATCGATCCGAATACACTCATTTCACTGCATCGTTGGAAGTGAATTCCTACCGTTCCTCGTTTTAAACTATCTTTTTAGTTATTAAACTAATAATTTAGTTTACATTTGTATTATAAACACAGAAACCATGAAGGAACTTACCAAAGCGGAAGAACAAATCATGCAGGTAATATGGCATCTGGAAAAAGTTTTCGTAAAGGAAATCATTTCCACCCTGCCCGAACCGAAGCCGGCCTATAATACCGTTTCAACCATTGTCCGTATACTGGAAGAAAAAGGGTTTGTGAAGCACGAAGCCTTCGGCAAGAGTCACCGATATCAGCCCAAAGTTAGCAAGGCCGAATACCGCAAATTCGCCACGGGGAAATTGCTGAAAGGATATTTCGGTGGAAAAGCCGAGAACCTGCTCTCCTATTTTGCCCGCGAACAAAATCTCAGTCTTGAAGACTTCCAGGAAATCCTGAAACAGGCTGAAAACAACTCATCCAAAAATTCATAGCCATGGACACCCTGTTGATTCACTTACTGAAATCGCATTTACTGATGGCGATTTTCTATCTGATCTACCGGTTACTTGTGTCCCGTCGGCCCTGGTTCCAGATGAACCGACTCATTCTCTTAATATTGCCCACCCTCGCATTGATCATTCCTTTCCTGAAACTAGAAATCGGGAACCCATTCGACCCGGCGGTTGTAATGGAACTCGCTTTCGTTCAGTTGCCTGTATTTGAAATTGGAACATCACCAACTTCGGTTTCCGGAATAAAGTGGTGGTTCATCGGAGGATGGTTCTATGTTGCTGTTGCGGCAATATTGGTGGTCCTGATGAGTTCCCGGCTCATCAGAATACTTTTGTTGCCGGGAAGTCAGTCTGAATCCTATACGATCACCAATATCCAAGGCAGCTCTTTTTCCTTTTTCAACAAAATCTGCATTGACGAAACCCTGGATTCAGAAACCAGAGAGATGGTATTGAAACACGAACAAGTGCATGCAGATCAGCTGCACAGTGCCGATGCTGTTTTCTATGAAATTCTTTCGTGTCTTTTATGGTGCAATCCGGCGGTGTGGAAAATGAAAAAGGAATTACGGGATACACATGAATTCATTGCCGACCACGCAATGAAAGACTTTTTTCCTCACCATGATTACCTGAACGCACTATTAAACGCAACATTCAATACCAGATCCATTCAATTCTTACCCATGTTCAATAATTCACAAACCCTTCTAAAAAGAGTAACTATGATGAACATCAAACAAACCAAAACCCAGCGATTGTCCTATTTGATAGTGCTGCCGTTGGTTGCAGTCATTGCTTTTGCATTTGCCTGTACCGATAAAAAAGAACAGCTTTCTCCATCGAGTGCAGAACATCTTGAAGTGAAAGAAGAACCACTGAGTATAGTGGATCAGATGCCGGAATTTCCGGGTGGTCAACAAGCGTTGTTTACCTACCTCGGTGAATCGATCAACTATCCCGAAACTGCTAAAAGAGATAGTATCAGTGGAGTTGTATATATCAGCTTCGTCATAGAAAAAGATGGCGCTGTAAATGAAGTTGAGGTTAAAAAAGGCATTGGCAGCGGATGCGATGAAGAAGCCAGAAGAGTGATTTCAGGAATGCCTGATTGGATTCCCGGCATCCATGACGGGGAAAACGTTCGCGTTGTATATAACCTTCCGATAAGATTCAGCCTGAAATCTTAATCGTTTGCAGTTTTAACTGTAATACCTCCGGCGACCAATCACCGGAGGTATTGTTTTTTATAGCAGAACCCATTCAACGGCTTTCCCATCCAATCTCAAGGAAATATTGTCTTTCTGAATTTTTGGAGTGCAAGTCATGTGCCGTATATTGTGGCCAAACCTGAAACCACAATGAATCGATTACTCTCTCTTATCACATTCTGTCTATTTGTTTCCGGGATTTTTGCTCAGGAAAACATGCTACCCAAAGGATTTGCTCCCGGCGAAGAAGCCAAGATGCGCGGATACATCCAAAATTTGCAATCCGGTGCGCGGGACATAACCACACCTCCTGATATGCCTGTTCGTACTATGGCAGAATGGGAAGAACTTCAGTCACTAACCATTGCCTGGACCAGTTATTACAGTGTCCTCAAACAAATTGTTGCGGCGTCAAAAGACGAAGTGGAAATTCTGATTATGTGCGAAGACAATGAAACATTAAACGATGCACAAGATTATCTGCTTTCCAATAATGGGGGTGGGCCGCCACTTCCGAATCTGGACAATGTTACTTTTTTGATTGAAGAATACAACAGCGTGTGGATTCGCGACTACGGTGGAAATATCGTATATGGAAATGACGTAGATTCTCTGTTAATGGTAGATTGGATATACAATCGTCCGCGACCCCTCGATGATGCCTCTCCGGTAGGCGTTGCAGAACACAAAGGCATTCCGTTATACCGCACGATCGAGGCACCTTACGACCTGGTGAATACCGGCGGAAATTTC
>CAZJLZ010000500.1:0-4909 GCA_964546775.1 uncultured Cryomorphaceae bacterium
AGCACTAAAAACAAGGGCGAATAATATTAACGTATATTTCATGATAATTTTTGAGTTTCTCATTGTTCTAAAAGTGATTGAATTATTTTACTCGTGGCTTTAGGATCTGCAGTTCTATTGGATAATTTCATCACCTCACCCATAAACAATCCCATCAAAGCTTTATTGCCGGCTTTATATGCGGCGACTTTGTCTGGATATTTTAGCAGTGCTTGTCGGGCCAGGTCCTGAAGCAGGTTTTCGTTGCTTTCTTGCAATAAATTCAACGACTGAGCAAGGTCCAATGGTGAACGTGCGGGTTCTTGAACCATAGCCGGAAAAACATTCTGGCTGGCTACACTGTTGCTAATTTTACCATTTTTAATCACCTCAATTAATTCTGCAATATTTTTCGGCGGAAGCGGAAATTCTTCTATTCCGATACCGTGTTGGTTGAGATAAGATTTCACTTCACCCATTAACCAGTTTGCTGCCGATTTGTATTCGTTGGTATATGAGACCAGCTCTTCGAAATAGAGTGCAATGGACTTGTTTTCTGTAAGAATACGTGCGTCATAATCCGACAATCCCATTTTACCGGTGTACTTTGTAATCAGTTCAGCGGGTAGTGGTGGAAGCAATTTGCGTATTTCTTCGATATGCTCTAGACTGACTGTCAATGGTTGCAAGTCTGGTTCGGGAAAATATCGGTAATCATGTGCGTCTTCTTTGCTGCGCAATAAGGTTGTGGTTCCGGTTACCGCGTCAAAATTTCGGGTTTGTTGTTCAATAACACCTCCATTCTCAAGGATGCCGATTTGTCGAATCACTTCGTGTTCAATTGCCCTTTGCACATTTCTGAGTGAGTTCATGTTTTTGACCTCTGCGCGTGTTCCGAATGTAGAGCTTCCGTTCAGCATAACTGAAATGTTGGCATCGCAGCGCAAACTACCTTCTTCCATATTGCCATCGCAGATTTCGAGATAGCGCACTATTTTTCGAACTTCGGACAGATAAGTATACGCTTCTTCAGAGGAGCGGATATCCGGTTCGGAGACAATTTCAAGCAATGCAACACCAGCACGGTTCAAATCGATCAGCGTGTCAAATGGATCCTGATCGTGGATGCTTTTTCCGGCGTCTTCCTCTATATGAATGCGGGTTATGCCTATTTTCTTTTTCACTCCTTTGGACTCTATCTCAATAAATCCATTGGTACATATCGGAGTGGTATCCTGAGTGATTTGGTATCCTTTAGGTAAATCGGCGTAGAAATAATTTTTTCGGGCGAAATGCATTTCCGAAGAAATACGGCATTGTGTTGCCAAACCCAGTTTAATGGCGGAATTTACGACCTCTTTATTAAGGCGCGGTAGTGTTCCGGGTAGGCCTAATGTCACAGGTCCCACATTGCTGTTTGGCGGAGTTCCATATTCATTGCGATCACCACTAAATGCTTTGGACTTTGTGTTCATTTGAGCATGAACTTCCAGTCCAACCACCATTTGGTATTTCTCACGGGTTTTGGCGTCCATTAATCGTTGATTTGATTCACAAGCGATTTAAATATTTCCGTGAGTTTGGGTTCTGCAACCTCGGCTACCCGCTGCACATCTTCATGAGTAACTTTCACAATTTTTCCCGGAACGCCAAGATCGGTAATGATAGAAATTCCAAAACATTTTAAACCCATATGCCTTGCTGCAATCACTTCGGGTACGGTACTCATTCCTACCGCATCGCCACCTATATTCCGGATATATAGATATTCAGCCGGAGTTTCCAGACATGGACCACTCAAACCTGCATAAACACCCTTCTGAAGCTGAATGTTGTGTTTTGCACCTATTCGGAAGGCTTTGTCGACGAGATGTTTGTCATAAGCATCACTCATATCCGGAAACCGTGGCCCGAGATCGTCGATATTCGATCCCATTAGCGGGTTTGTGGGGAATAAGTTGATGTGATCGGTAATAAGCATTAAATCTCCGATCGCGAATTCGGGATTGACACCACCACATGCATTCGAAAGGAAAAGGTGCGTAATCCCCAATTTTTTCATAACGCGTACCGGAAAAACCACTTCCGACATATCATAGCCTTCGTAAAAATGGAAGCGGCCTTTCATTGCTACGACCGGCTGACTTCCCAGATGACCTATGACCAGTTGGCCGTGATGGCCTTCAACGGTTGAAACCGGGAAATTCGGAATGTCTTTATAATCAATAACCACATCGGCTTCGATTTCTTTTCCCAATCCGGAGAGGCCGGTGCCAAGTATAATCCCTGCGGCTGGCTTAACTTTGGTCTTCGATTGCAGAAATGCTACTGTCTCTTCAATTTTCTTCAACATACTTCTTTAATTCTCTTTCAAAGATTTCTTCATCCTTCAGGAACTCAACTTCTATAGTCAACACAAAAATGGGCAATTTTAAAAGTAGCGGAGCCAAGGTAGGTTTTTGCAGTTTTACCGCGTCTTTTTCTGTGGTTACGACCAATTTGGGAGACGCTTCAAAATTATTAAATATTTCTGTTATCCTTTGAATATCCTTCTCCTGATAATCGTGATGGTCTCTGAAGTTAACTGTTTTTAGTACTTCGGTTTTAGTCTTCAGAAAGTTCTCCAGATAACCGGGCTGTGCAATGCCGGTAAAAAGAACAATTCCTTTCCCACGGAGAAAGTCCAATCCGAAGATTTGTGTACCCATTAAAGGGCGGACTGTTTGATAGTTAAGCCTGGTATAGAATAAAAGCTGATTGCTGAGCGGCTTAATTTCGTTTTCCACATGATGGAAATTAATATCGTCAGGACATTTGGTGACAACAATCATATCAGCCGCACGTGCCCTTGAAGGAATGTCCCGGAGCGGGCCGCTTGGCAACAGCCACTGTCGGGGATACAAATACTGGTAATCGGTAAGCAGGATATTCAATTTTGGTTTTACTTTCCTGTGTTGAAAGCCATCGTCGAGAATAATAATGTGCACGTGCTGCTCATCGATCAATTTACGGATTCCATGTCCACGATTTTCATCTACTGCAATTCTGGAGTTTTGAAGTTTGGTGAATATGAGCATTGGCTCGTCACCTATTGTTTCGGCAGTGCAGTTTGAATCTGCCAAAACAAATCCTTTGGTTTTCCTTTTATAACCCCTCGATAAGATGGCCAATTGATTCTGATCACCGAGCAAACGCGCAAGATAAATTGTAAATGGCGTCTTTCCGGTTCCGCCAATCGATAAATTGCCGACACAAATAACCGGTCGTTCGAATTGTTTTGAAGCCAGCCATCCCAAATCAAAAAGCAGGTGTCTTATGCGCAGAACTACTGCATACAATACAGAAAATGGCAAGAGCACAATTCTGATTAATTTCATGGGCTAAAAATAAGAACATAACATCAGCTATGATTGTATACGATCTTGCGAAAAGTCTCGAAAAATGGGCTCCTTTGAGTTATCAGGAAAACTACGACAATTCAGGCTTGATTGTCGGAGACGGAACGATGGACGTTTCTGGTATTCTGGTTTCTCTGGATTGCACTGAAGCGGTTATAGAAGAAGCCGTAATTAAGCGGTGCAATGTAGTCGTTTCCCATCACCCGATAATATTCGGAGGGCTGAAAAAGCTCACAGGGAAAAATTACGTGGAACGAACTGTAATTAAAGCAATTCAGAATAACATTGCACTGTATTCCATACATACCAATCTCGACAATATCAAAACGGGAGTGAATCATCGGATTGCGGATCGACTGGAGTTGACAAATCGGAAGATATTGGTACCTAAGAGCGGCCACTTGTGCAAACTGGTTGTGTTTTGTCCTCATGATTATGCGATAGCGGTTCGAAGTTCATTATTTGATGCTGGTGCCGGTGCAATCGGAAATTATGATGAATGTTCATTTAATATATCAGGTGAAGGAACTTTTCGCGGTTTAGAAGACAGCAATGCATTTGTAGGAGAAAAGGGAAAACTACATACAGAGCCGGAAACCCGAATAGAAGTTATTTATCCAAAGACAAAACAGGCCAGAATTCTGGCTGCAATGTTCAGTACGCACCCATACGAAGAAGTCGCTCATGATATTTACACATTGGATAATATCGATAATGAAGTAGGTTCGGGGATGTTGGGCACACTTCAGTCACCGGTCGCTGAAAAGGACTTTTTGGCATTTTTGAAAGATCGTATCAACACAAAATGCGTACGGCACACTCCGTTCAGGAATAAAAAGGTTCAGAAAGTTGCGGTATGCGGAGGCTCGGGAAGTTTTTTGTTGAGTGCAGCTAAAAATGTGGGAGCGGATGTTTTCGTTACGGGCGATTTTAAGTATCACGAATTTTTTGATGCCGAAGGAGAGATACTGATTGCCGATGTCGGTCACTATGAAAGTGAGCAGTTTACTATACCATTATTGATCGATTATTTAAGGGAAAAATTTCCTACCTTTGCCGTCCATTTTACTGAGGTAAATACAAACCCAATTAATTATTTTTGATCGATGGCTAAGGCGACCAAATCAGATAACGTTGTAGAGAAGAAGCTGAGTGCTTTATACTCCTTACAGAAGGTACATTCTTCACTCGATCGTATTCGCACAGTGCGGGGCGAATTACCCCTTGAAGTAGAAGATCTGGAAGATGAGATCGAAGGTCTTCGTACACGGAAGGATAAACTTGAGCAAGAGATAAAAGATCTCGAATTCAGTGTGGCGGAAAAGAAGAATGCCATTCAAAATAGCCAGGAACTAATTAAAAAATATACTGGTCAGCAAGAGAAAGTCCGAAACAATCGTGAATTTGATTCACTCTCAAAGGAGATTGAATACCAATCACTCGAAGTTCAACTTGCCGAGAAAAGAATTAAGGAATTTCAGTTTACCATCGGCAATAAAAAAGAAATTTTAGAAGAATCGTCTTCTGTTTTG
>CAZJLZ010000501.1:0-5167 GCA_964546775.1 uncultured Cryomorphaceae bacterium
AATTGCGTGCGCAGGGAGGTAGACCGGGGGGACAACGACCCGGAGGAAGGCCGGAACCGCCAAAAGAAGGTGAGGAAGAAGAAAAGGAAAAGGATCCGAATCGGGTTCGGCCATGGGATTATGGTGCTAAACTGCTCATGGTTGTGAAGAATGTGAATGTGCGTTATTCCCAAAACGAAGGAACTTTCCTTCCCGGATATGCCCGCGAAACTCAAATGATGGGTATGGATCAAAGCTGGGATGCCCCGGGAGCTGGTTTCATTTTTGGTTTGCAGGATGACAATTTTATCCAGAACGCAGGACGGCAGGGCTGGCTGGTTGAGAATCCATACGTCCAACAACCAACGACCAGAAATTATACCGAAGACTTTTCGATGCGCATCAACCTTGAGCCGCTGCCAAGTATGCGCATTGAGTTGAACATGAGTCGCGTGGAGTCTGAGAATGTTTCAGAGAAATACCGCTTCAACCGCGACTTGCAGGATTATATGGGTGATTCGTACCAGAAAACCGGAAGTTTCAGTATGAGTTATCTCCCTATTCGTACGGCTTTTATCCGTGACGGAGAGAATTTCCAGAATGATGTATTTGACCAGTTTATTGTCAATCGCTGGGATGTGGCCAACATGCTGGCAGCTGAAAGTCCTTTTACCGATCCGGTTGCTACGCGCGCCGAATTTCCCGATGGCTATGGTGCCACCCAACAGGATGTTGTAATACCGGCATTCCTTGCAGCTTATCGTGGGGTGAACGTTGAGGATATTCCATTGAGTCCGCTGGATTATACAATACTCGACGCACTCAAAAATCCGAACTGGACATTTAATTACGACGGATTGTCCAAAATAGGGGCATTGAAAAAAGTATTCAGAACGGTGACACTAAACCATGCCTATCGTTCTAACCTATCGGTTGGAGGGTATACCTCCAATCCAGCGTACGAAACCAATCCGGATGGTTCGCCGAAACGCGACAACAGTCCTGAAGAAAGCTTCCTGCACGAAACGCAGATCAATATGGTTTCCATCACCGAGCAATTTGCACCGTTGGTAGGATTCGACCTTACGTTTAACAATTCTCTTTCGGCAAAAATCGAATGGCGCAAGGATCGCAACATTTCATTGAGTACAGCCAACTACCAGGTGACTGAAATTAAAGGTGAAGAATATATAGCAGGGTTGGGCTATACTTTTAAAAAGCTGAAGTTTCCGATAGAAGTAGGAGGTAAAAAACCTGAAAGCGATCTGACACTGCGTGTAGATTTATCCATCCGCGACAACTTGATGATCACCCGTAAAATGGTAGAATTGACCAACCAAATCACCTCCGGCCAAAAAGTGATTTCTATTAAAATTGCCGCAGATTATCTGTTGACACGGGCACTTACCATTCGCGCTTTTTACGATCAGCAGCTGAATCGTCCACGCACCACCATCACCTTTCCGACCTCCAACATCAATGCTGGTCTAAGTCTCCGGTTTACCTTGTCGCAATAAAATTCGATTTATATTTACTGCTCATTACAATCCAGACCAAACATGAATATTCCAGAAAATTTAAAGTACACCAAAGATCACGAGTGGGTTCGCGTAGAAGGCAAGGATGCGTACGTTGGCATTACCGATTATGCACAGGGTGAATTGGGTGATGTCGTTTTTATTGAAATTGAAACCGAAGGTGAAACACTGAGCAAAGAGGAAGTTTTCGGATCGGTTGAGGCCGTTAAAACAGTTTCTGACCTCTTTATGCCGATATCCGGAGGGATTGTTGAAGTGAATGCCGACCTCGACGACAATCCTGAGTTGGTAAACAGCGATCCATATGGAAAAGGATGGATGGTAAAAATATCAATTTCAGATTCCTCAGAACTGGATGATTTGATGAGTGCAGCAGATTATAAAGATCTTGTCGCTTAGTGATTAATAGACGACTTTGGCCTGCGTTGTTGTGGGCAGTATTCATTTTTGTATTGTGTTCTATTCCGGGAAAGGATATACCGGCAGCAGGCTGGATGGATGTCATCAGTCTGGATAAATGGGTGCATTTCGGAGTGTTTGGAGTGTTGATGTGGTTAATTCTTCGAGCAGTACGGTCCAAATACGCTGCAGAGGCGCTTGCGCTTGATGCGCGATGGATTTGGTTGACCGTGGTCATATTATACGCTGGGTTAACCGAAGGTTATCAACACTGGATGCTCGAAGACCGATTTGCAGACCTGTATGATTTTATAGCCAATACCTTCGGAGCTATAGCAGCCTGGTGGATTTACGAGAGGTATTTTTCACGTCAGCAACGGAATGGTTCTTACCAAAAAACTTTTTAACTTAGCCCCGATAAGCCATACACAATGGAAAGTAAAAAGAATCCGGAAGTAGACCTCGAAAAACGCAAAACATCTTTCATGTGGATGGGGATGATTTTTGCCCTGGCCCTCGTATTGGTAGCTTTTGAGTGGAAAATATTTGATAAAACGCAATCTGCCGCGACCGACCTTCAGTTGGATCTGATCGAAGAAGAGATCATTCCACAGAGTATTCAAAAGCCGCCACCCCCGCCGCCACCTCCCGCACCTACGACTGTCATCGAAATTGTTGACGATGAAGAAGAGATCGAAGAAGAACTGGAAATCGAAGATCTTGAAGTAGATCAGGATACAGAAATCGAGATTATTGAAGATGTGGAAGAAGAAGTGGTGGAAGAAGAGATTTTCCACATTGTCGAAGAAATGCCATCTTTTCCCGGTGGTGAGGCAAAGTTGTTCGAATACCTCGGTAAAAACATTCGTTATCCACAAATAGCTAAGGAGGCTGGAATCTCGGGAGTAGTATATGTCAATTTTGTAGTAGGCCCCGATGGAAATATCAGCAACGTAAATGTTCTGCGTGGTATTGGTGGTGGAGCCGATGAAGAAGCCATCCGGGTTGTCAAGAACATGCCTAAATGGTCTCCCGGAAAACAGCGCGGAAAACCGGTGAAAGTGAGTTATAACCTGCCGATTCGATTCTCATTGAAATAAGAATTGCACAAACGAATTTTTTCTCCAAAGCCGCTTTTTGAGCGGCTTTTTTTGCGGGTAATTTTTTGGTGGGTGGAAGTCTGCAGCCTTTCCCATCCGTTTTCCAACCGTAGCTGAATTGGCGGATCAGAAAATGACCCGCTGCCATAATGGTGTGATTCCTGCCAACGTTTAAGAGGTATTCAATCAAACTAAAACTCACTACTATGGAAACCAAAAAGAATCCGTCGCGAAACCTGGAGCGACGCAAGCCTTCGCTGTTGTTTACCGGATTGCTGATGGCACTCGCCACTGTGCTTGTCGCCTTTGAGTGGACCACTGTTGAAGAAGTAAACCGTATTTCCAATGCGAGTTGGTCTGTCGATTTCATCGAAGAAGAAATCATTCCGGTCAGCCGGATGAAAGCTCCGCCACCACCACCGCCTCCGGTGCAAACCGAGATTTTTAAGATTGTCGACGAACCGGAACCAGTGACCGAACCTGTTGAATTTATCGAACCGGTGGTAGATCCTGAACCAGTTGTGCACGTTATTTCTCCCATTGTCGAAGTCATTGACGAACCGATTATTTATGACTTTGCGGCCGAAATGCCTCAATTCCATGGTGGTGAAGCGGAAATGTATCGTTACCTTGGAGGTGCGATTGATTTTCCTGAGATAGCCCTCGAAGCACAACTCTCGGGAGTCGTATACGTAACTTTTGTGGTGGACGTAAATGGCGAAATCACCGATGTTGAATTGCTGAAAGGAATTGGCGGCGGTTGCGACGAAGAGGCTTTGCGTGTCGTCAGAAATATGCCTGCTTGGATTCCCGGCAAACAAAATGGAATTCCGGTGAAAGTAAGATTCAACATGCCAATCCGATTTTCTGCGCGGTAGTATATAGGTTACGATTGCGTGGTTTTTGAAACGGTACATTGTTCTTTATTTTATTAGGTTGTGGTGTTGTTTTGTTGAAATGTAGCGGGATGGAATGTTTTGTGGTTTGGCTAAAAACAGTAAATTGCCCTCAATATTCACCAAACTACCAACCTATGATTTTAGAAATTACCAATCAGGACAAGTACTCCAGAGGAGAACTGTTGTTGCGAACCCTATTCGGATGGCTGTATATTGCGTTGCCGCATATATTCATCCTGTTGTTCATCGCTATCGCCAGTCAGGTGCTCACTTTTATTGCGTTTTGGGCGATACTGTTTACCGGAAGTTACCCGGAAAGCTTTTTTGAATTTCAGGTAAAAGTATTTCGTTGGAACACCAGGTTGAATGCCCGACTCTGGAATCTTTGCGACGGTTACCCGGCTTTCGGATTATCGGCCGAAGATGATTTTGTAAAACTCGAAATTCCTTATCCTGACCGTCTTAGCCGTGGTCACGCGTTGGTTAAGGTGTTGTTCGGCTGGTTGTATTGCGCTTTGCCGCACATCTTTGTATTGTATTTCCGTCTGCTCGCTACGTTCATTATACAATTCATCGCATTCTGGGTGGTGTTGTTTACCGGCGAATACCCGGCAGGGATGCACAAATTTGTGGTAGGAACGATACGATGGTCATTGCGACTCAACCTGTACCTTGGACTGATGACCGACGAGTATCCGCCGTTCAGCGGAGGTGCCGGTGAAAGTCCACAAGAACAGCAATCTCCTGCGCAACCAGCACCAGCCGTTTAAACGACAGAACCTTGGAAGGATATTACCCTGTTCCTCAACCAGAGGAAGTCACCAAACGGGAACGCGAGGATGGCATGGGCGCATACCTGATGATGTTTGCCGGAATTGCCGCAGGATTGCCATTACCCATTCTCAACCTGCTGGCCAGCATCATCTATTGGGCGGTCAACAAAGGAAAAAGCCGTTTCGTGAAATTCCATTGTCTGCAATCGCTGTGGTCTCAATTGCCGACCACATTGTTGAACGCGGGATTGTTCTACTGGACCCTGCGCATAATCATTGTAGACCATATGGAATTTACTGATCAGTATTTCGGATATCTTGCCATGGTTATCATCACCAATGTGGTGTATTTTATTTTTAGCATTGTTGGAGCTATTCAGGCCAGAGCAGGCAAAATGTACTATTTTGTCTTCTTTGGCCGGTTGGCCTACCAACAGTCATTTGCCATAAGTACAGATGATCATTCATCCGAAGCAGCT
>CAZJLZ010000502.1:0-3373 GCA_964546775.1 uncultured Cryomorphaceae bacterium
AGAATTTGTTCTTTCGCCAGAACTTCGGCTTGTCTTTCTTTGGTGATTCGTGTCATAGTTTGGATTTTAACACAAATCTACCGCGCCACTACGCCACAGGATGTCGTTGTGAAAATTACTTTCGGTGAATCTTTCCGTAAACCATAAACGGTGAACGGTGAACGGCGAACCAATTTCCAACTCATCACTCATAATTCATCACCCATCACTTCATAAAATCTCATCTCTCATATCCCCTATCTCAAATCTTTCCGTGAACCGTCAACGGTGAACCGATAATCCAACTCATCAATAAAATCACTCGTATTGTCCAAGATTTCTCCTAAGATTTTCAGCAATTTCATTAACAAGCCAATCGGGGTTTAAGACTTTCACTTTGTTTCCATAACCAAGGATAATCTGTTGAAATTCGAAATTGGGCCGGATATTCAACCGAATGCGCAGTTCCTGATCGTTGTCTTCCACAATCACTTGCGATTCGTGTAAAGGCAGGGTTTTGAGATAATTTCCCTGGTACGGATCGAATGACAGCTCCACTTCTTCGATTTCGTGCAAAGAATAGGTCACACCGATTGTGTGCTCAAAAAACGGTTCGGGCTCGGGATGTTTGTCACGCGAGAATGTTTCGTCTGTGACAGTTAGATTTTCAATACGGTCGATTCCAAAACTGCGGAAATCATTGACCTCCTCGGAAACCCCAACCAGGTACCAGCGTTTTTGAAATTCCTTCAATAAATAGGGCAGCACGGTATAGGTTTTCGTTTCGTCACGATAAAAACTGGTGTGGGTGATTATCACTTTCGACTTCGATTCGATAGCCGAAAGCAAAGTTGGTAAGTGCTCCATTCCTTTTAAATCTCCGCGGGATTCAAAGGAGAAATATTGCAATTTGTTTTTTCCATGCTGCAAAGTGTCCGTTATCAACCGCATGGTATGGGCCGTTTGGGCAAAACGCAAAAACTTGTCTGCCCCTTTTAGCGAGGCCTCGTCGATGGTGTATCCGTTTCGGAGTCGATTGTAAGTGATATTCACATCAAATTCAAACCGGATCTTTTCGATATCGCGTTGCAACGTGCGATCCGAAATACTAAATCCGCCATCGATCAAATACTCTCTTAATTCCAACGCAGACGGGAAACCGTTTCGACTTACTTTATCGATGATCATTTGATAACGTCTAAGCGTTCCATGGATGGAGGACATGGTTGGTAGATTGGTTGAATGCGATGTTACGGAAAATTTGAGAATCGACTATGAAGGGTTCTTTCAGTAATCTATGAGAGATTGACCCTTACGTAGTAATATCCATTATGGCTGAACTGTCCAAAATTTCTCATCTTTCCATTCTTTTGGAAATCCCATTTCTTTTAATTGGCCGGAGGGACACGATCCTACCAATCCTAAAAACTGTTCTTTGAAAGTGCTTTCCGGGTTGATTATACTAATCACATAAACCATAGCAGCTATGCTGGCATAAAGTTTATAGGGATAGATTCCTCTATTGCCTATAAACAAGGCATCCGTTTTTTGAGGGATGGTAATAGGAATAGCTATTCTCCGATTCCACAGCCTACCATGATGCGCACATATATTCCGAATATTGCAAAAGTTATGCATCCAGTTTTCCAATACATTGATGCTTTTTAATCCAAAATGATGGGTAACAGCCTTTTTTTCCGGACAATTTTTCAAGTTTTGAAACATGAGCGAGAGAAGACCAATGCTGGTCACTTCTAAACTCATCCAACACGGTGGTTCAGGAGGTATGGAATATTTGCTTTTATAATGGTCAATAAACGTTTCGTTACTCCGGTCAATTTCCTTTTGCAGTGAGCCTAAATGACGGATAAACTTGGTCTTATCTTTATAGAGGTTTTGATCCAAATGCCAGTGACTACCACTGGTTAAGGCCCATTGATGGATAATTTGAGTTCTCAGCGCAATTTCAATTTTTTCTACGGCATCAAAAACGAGCAATCTAAGTTTCCGGTCGAAGGTGTAGAGGGACATAATTTCTTCCAAAGACACTTGGCCGACGAAAGGATGTTCGGAATCAGCATTGTTCTGGAAAGGGTATGTGTAAGCCCTTAGCCGATAGTAACTGATATTTGACAGAAATCGCAGCGCCAGTTCGTCATCGGGTATATAAAGCCCTCTTTGTTTGAGCTTTTCAATTTGATCGGGAATGGTGACGGGTGGCTTGGAATACTTCATAGGCTTAGCTTTTGAGGGGAAAACAACAGCCTATAAAAAACGAAGACCTGCCGATTTGAGCATTGTGAAGAGGCTTGGCAGGTACTATTGTTTGCAAATAACGCAGCAAATCTCATTACACACAAGCTATTTAACGATTTTAACAATTCCCTACGGGTAAACCCTCTGCCTTTCTATTTCGGTAACTAATTGAAATATTTTCAGGCTAAATTACGACTTGTTGTCAATACCGAAAGTAAGTGGAAATAGGGAAAAACTAAATGTTCTTCACTTTCTCCTCCACCCCAATAAACCCCGAAAACTCCACCTTTGCCGTGTCGCGGTCATAGAAGGCGGATACCAATCCCACTTTTCCTTCCTGGATCAAACCCCGTAGGTAGCTGCTGTCGTGAAGGAGTTTATCGACCGAATTGTTGAGGTTGAACCGCGTGACAACGTCCGCAAGGATTTCGGGCGGTGTTTCTTCGAGCAGAGCGGAGTTCACAGTGTCGGCATTCACCGCGGGTTCGATCAATTCGTACAAGGCGGATTCCGTACCGGCCAATTTTGCCATCAACGCTTCGACGAGTAACTGATTCTTCGAGTTTCCCATCAACACGATCAACTTCACATCCTGGCTTCGGCACACCAGTTCGGTGCTTCGGATCAACTGGTCTGTAAGGATATTCCCCACGGTCCGAAGAGAAACCAATTCACCGGTTTCCGAATTAAAAACCACGTTAAACGATTCCCTGAAATCCACACAACTCAATACCACAGCCAGCGGTGGGCGGTTGAGAAACTGATTAAATTCCACCCCCCTGACCCGACGCGAAGACAAATGTCCCTCCCGAAAGTTTTTGTTGCCTTTCTTCAGGTACTTGAGCACTCCGGCCGGTGAGGGATTTTCGATGACCTCTACCCTTTCAGCACCATTAAAGGTAATTTCATCTCCAGCTTCATAGCTGTCTTTGAGACCCACTGTGGTCACTTCAATATTGTGCCGTCCGGCGAACGTATTCTTGAAATCGGAAATGATCTCGATCACATCCTGATCAATGTAGCTTGAGAAACTGGCGTCAATGACGACTTTGCTGTTGTCGGGGATGCGCCACAGGGTATTTTTGATCGATGCCTTATTCAAAAACGAAACCTCGTTGGAAAGCTCCAACCGGATCAC
>CAZJLZ010000503.1:0-4627 GCA_964546775.1 uncultured Cryomorphaceae bacterium
GCTGTTTTGCTCCAGTAAACGCCCATTCCGTAGGTGATGATGACCGCCGAATCTCCAGAATCAATTGCTTCTTCGGAAGCGGCAAGCACCTGGCGACCCTTTCCAAAGGGAATGACATAATCTTCGTCGGGCTCGATGCACTTCGCTTCTTCGGTACCCGCAATTTTGCTCCAGTACAATCCTTTGTGTTCAAGAATTACTACAGGGTTCGGGTCGTAAAATGCTGATTTTATGAGTCCTTTCAAGTCGGCTCCGTTGCTCGGATAGGCGATTTTAATTCCCCGAATATTGGTCAAAACCGATTCAACACTCGACGAGTGATAAGGACCACCGCTTCCATAGGCGCCGATTGGTACACGAATGATCGCGCTCACGGGCCATTTGCCATTGCTGAGATAATAGGATCGGCTTACCTCGGTAAACAACTGGTTCAAGCCAGGCCAAATGTAATCGGCAAACTGAACCTCTACAATCGGTTTGCAACCCGTAGCTGCCATTCCGACGGTGCTGCCGATGATAAACGCCTCCTGGATCGGAGTGTTGAAAACGCGATCGTCACCAAATTTTTGAGCCAACGTGGCGGCCTCGCGAAAAACGCCGCCCAATCGTCCTCCAACATCTTGTCCGTAAAGCAGGCTTTCGGGGTGTTTCGCCAGGATTTCCTGCACGGCAAACAATGCGCAGTCGACCATGAGGGTCATTTCTTTATTCGCCGGTGCGCGTTGCCCTTTTTCTTCGGTGATGGGAGTAGGCGCAAAATCGTGGTTAAAAAGGTCTTCGGGTTTCGGATCTTCGGCTGCTGTGGCGCGTTTGTAATCTTCCTGAACCTGCTGAACGGCACTTTCGTTTTCTGAATCCAGTGAATCTGCTTCGAAGCCATTATCCAGCAGAAACTTTCGGAATAATGGAAGCGGGTCGCGCAGTCCGTGTTCTTTGAGATCGTGGCGGTACCATTCGCGGCGAACACCCGAAGTATGGTGTCCGAGCAAAGGCACTTTTGCATGCAACAAATAGGGTTTGCGTTCGGTTCGGATGTATTCGAGCGCTTCTTTTATGGCGTTATAACTTTCGGCGAAATCGTTGCCTTCGATGGTTTTGGCTTTGATGCCGTGAAAACCCTGGATGTATTCGTACGCGTTTTGAGCGCGGGTTTCTTCGGCCGTTGCGCTGATGTCCCATTCGTTGTCCTGTACGAGGTAGAGGATCGGATACTGTTTGATCGCGGCCATCTGAAAAGCTTCGGCCACTTCGCCTTCGGTTACTGACGCATCTCCCAGTGAACAAACGGCTACGGGCTTTTCTGCACCGCTGGTTTCAGTTAAACCCTGTAATTCCAGGTATTGAAGTCCCATGGCAATACCCGTTGTGGGAATCGCCTGCATTCCCGTGGCCGAGCTCTGGTGAATGATCTTCGGTTGATCGTCACGCTTCAGGCTCGGGTGACAATAATAGGTTCTTCCACCGCTGAACGGATCGTCGCGTTTGGCGAGCAATTGCAACATGCACTCGTAGGGAGTCATTCCGATCGAGAGCAGGATGGAATCATCGCGGTAATACGGTGAAACAAAATCCTGCGGGTTGAGTTGCAAACCCAACGCGAGCTGAATCGCTTCGTGTCCGCGGGAAGTTGCGTGCACGTATTTGCTCGTGATTTTTGCATTGGCTTCGTACAGGTCGGACATGGCCCTGGCGGTACACATCAGCTTCCACGCTTTCATTAAAATTTCGGAAGATATCTGGTGTGCTGCGGTCAAAGTTTGTTCGGCTTGTTTGGGCATCTCTATACAGGTTGAGGGCCAAAGTTACAGAATATATTTTCGGTGGTGAGATGTGGATTGAACTCCGGTTTACATGGCGGATGAATCGATTTTTCATAGTCCAAAAATGCTGGTTTTAATATATTCTTCCTAAGTTTCAGGCTACATACTATACAACTAAAACTATGTTGTTTTTGATCCTTATGAAACCGCTGCCTCCACTGGAAGAGTTATTGTCGGAATTGGACAGAGTCAGCGCGTATCCGAATCCAGCAAGCGAATACGTAACTTTTAGCTACCAATTCTTTAGGGAAAACAGACAGCGTGAAATCCGGATCTTCAACTCAACCGGATATTTGGTGGAGTCATTCCGATTAAACAATGTTCAGGAAGGTTAGCAACTCTGGGATATCCGGAAAATGAAGCCGGGCACATATATCTATGAAATTCTGGAAGGAGATCGTAAATTGCATAACGGTAAAATAGTAATTCAATAACTGGAAATTTAACCGTCCTGTAATCATTTGGTTGCACGGCATAGCTTTAAGATTGAAATGAGTGACTTTCTCAAATATTTAGCAGTATTATTAATCTGTTGTCAATTCTCGACACAGTCAACCTTGCGTGCGCAAACCATGGATTATTTTTATGATCCCTCATTCACACCCCAGAATATTGTCGGTGGTAGCAGTGGTACAAGTGTTTCTTCAATTTTGGCCCATGAAGACGGAAGGTATACTGTTTCCGGTGGATTTCAATTCAATTGGCCATTTCAAATAAAAAAGATTGTACGTCTTTATATTGATGGTTCACTTGACGAATCATTTTCTCTTCAGGGAAACCCGGTATCTGTCAGCTATATGCAATTCTTCCAAGAGGGGTATTTGATTTGGGTACCTAATACCGTGGCGTTTATTGAAGGAAATGGGGACTATTCCACTTTTCAATTTCTTGATATAAGTTACAGTCCATACCAGCCTGTTGTACCACCTTCCTCAACCGCTGGCATGTATCGAGTTTTAGAAGACAACAAAATCATGGTCGCCGGCCGGTTTAGTCCCGACACCACAAACCTGGAAGACCGCCGCCATCTGGTGCGCGTAATGCCCGACGGCAGTCCTGACACGAGCTTTGAACCCCTGAAGTGCCACGAGCCCTATGATGCCCGCATCATCGATTTGTACCCTACACCGGACGGAAAGTGGATGATTGCCGGGGAGTTTATGGACATTGAAGGGTATGAATCTCCCGGAATTGCCCGGTTGAATGAAGACTTTAGCGTAGATACGACATTTCAATCTCCTTTCCCGGGCCTGATCTGGTCGGTGCGCATTGTGCAAGGCGCTCATCCACAAGACATGTCGGGCGCTATTGACGACCAGGGACGTGTGTACATCATACACAAAGACAGTGCAACCGGTTTTGACTATTCTAAAAATGCGCGGCTATTGCCCAATGGCGATGTGGATACCACATTTAATGCACCGGAAATGGTAAGGTACTTTATATCTGGGAATTCAGCTCCGGGGCTTATTTTTTCCATGGCGTTTGAACCAGACGGATCCTTGATTGTCGGCGGCAGTTTCCGGAAAATGGATGAACAAACACGCAATGGTATTGCCAAACTCAACGAAGATGGCTCACTGATCGAAAACGTATTTAATCGCCAGGGAGCCGATACTGCCAACTGGCAAAATGGTGAAAACCCGGATATCAATATGCCCAGTATTCACACCATTGTGCGTCTCGACAACGGGAGTTTGATGGTGGGTGGTCTTTTTTCGCGTTACGACGGGCACAATCAGTGGGGTGTGGTAAGATTACTACCCAGCCCGGTGGGTATCGGAGAGCATTTTGTTTCAAACTCCCTGACTTTGTCGTGCTTTCCCAATCCTGCAAGTGAAACAATTCAGGTGGAAATTCCGGAACGATGGCAACACCATAGTGGTAGTATTCAACTGCACAACAGTACCGGCCAGTTGGTTTACGAACAATCTGCTGTACTCACTTCCCACGAACAAATCACCGTAGAGGAATTTCCGCGTGGAATGTACTTGCTCAGCATTGAATCCGGACAGGAGCGGGGTATGGCGAAAGTGGTGGTAGAATGAACATCAAAAAAATCCAACAAGATCCTCGGCGTCCCTTTCAGGTGACACCGAGGCAACAAACAAAAAAAACCGCTCCCATTCGGAAGCGGCTCAAAAAAGTAACTGCCGCGCCCTTGGAGCGCGTGACAGATATCTTCAATAAATTATCCGTTCATCGAAACCAGAAACTCTTCGTTGCTCTTCGTTCGGCTGAGTTTGTCCTTCATAAACTCCATCGCTTCGAGTGGGTTCATATCCGCAAGATGCTTGCGAAGAATCCACATGCGTTGAAGCGTATCTTTGTCATACAGCAAATCTTCGCGTCGTGTTCCAGAAGCCGTAACGTCGATGGCCGGGTAAATGCGTCGGTTGGAGATTTTGCGGTCGAGCTGGAGTTCCATGTTACCGGTTCCCTTAAACTCTTCAAAAATTACCTCGTCCATTTTGGATCCGGTATCAACCAATGCCGTGGCGAGAATCGACAGCGAACCGCCGTTTTCGATTTTCCGCGCAGCTCCGAAGAAACGTTTTGGCTTTTGCAGTGCATTTGCGTCTACACCACCAGTCAATACTTTTCCGGAGGCAGGAGATACGGTGTTGTAAGCACGTGCCAGTCGGGTTATTGAATCGAGCAGGATCACCACATCGTGTCCGCATTCTACCATTCGTTTTGCTTTCTCGAGCACGAGGTTCGCAATAGTTACGTGGCGCTCAGCAGGCTCAACAAAAGAAGAAGCAATGACTTCGGCGTTTACATTTCGCATCATAACGGTAAACACT
>CAZJLZ010000504.1:0-3862 GCA_964546775.1 uncultured Cryomorphaceae bacterium
CTGAACATCAAAATCTCATAAGGTACATTGGTGCTGTCGGGAAAACCGGGAGCAACCAGCGAATCAACAAAACCAACCATTTCTGATGGAGGGTTGTACTGGTAGTTGCTGTTTTCATCTACAACAGCAAAAACCTGGTAAGAGCCGGCACGGATATAATTGATTTCATATTCGCCCGCCGCGTTACTCTTGCTAAAATAATCGGGCTGTCCACGCGTCAACATCGTGTCCGAATGATTGCTGTACAACATCACTACCGCGTCTGCCACCGGTTTTCTTTTAAAAGCATCCACAATTTTTCCTCTGAATTGTAGCGAATCCAGAAAACTACCAGTTGAAAAGACGTACTGCAGACCACTGAGTTCGTTTCCTTCTGTGAGATCTACAACCGCATCGCCAAAGTTGATTACGTATGTGGTTTCGTCCTGCAACGGGCTGCTCAGGTCAATGATCAGTTTTTTACCTTTTAACCTGAAATCCGGCCGCGTTTCCATCGGGGGATTGATTACCAGTTGAGCGCTCAGGTTCCGCAATTGAACAAATTCATCAAATTCCATGACAATCCTCGTGGCGGTAAATTCAGTGCTGAAATTTTCAGGGACAGTGGACAAAACAATAGGCGGATCGACATCCTGATCGCCACCTGTTGGGGGTTTCATTTGTGCACAGGCCGTTACCAGCACCGAGAGGACTGCAAAAAGTGTAGCGTATAAAATGAAATATTTCAAAGTAATGTGCGGATGTATTCTGCCAGTTGTTCCAGATGGCGTCGATCGGTATCATCAAAAGTCCCTTTTTCGGTATGATCGATGTCCAGCACCATGGCCACTTTTCCTTCTTCATCAAAAACAGGTACCACAATTTCGGATCTTGAGAGCGCATCACAAGCTATGTGCCCTGGAAAATCATGGACATCTCTCACCAACTGGCTTTCGCCTTTTCCCCAGGCTGTACCACAAACGCCTTTCCCTTTCTGAATCCGTACACAGGCGGGAGTTCCCTGAAAAGGACCGAGCACCAGTTCATCGTCGTGTACAATGTAAAATCCCACCCAATAGTGGCCGAGGTTTTTCTTCAGAATTGCAGCGATATTGGCAAGATTAGCTACGAGATTGGGTTCACCGGTGGTGATGGCCTCAATTTGTTGCTGACTTTCCAGGTAGACCTGATTTTTATCCACGGATAAGATTTGCGGTCAAAGATAAGTAACCATCGCTATTCGGCACACGCCGCTACACAAAGGCTTACTTCCGCATAACCGGTTTTCTGAAAGGCCACAATACAGCTTTCCAACGTGGAACCGGTAGTAACTACGTCATCCACCAATAGAACGTGTCGGCAGGGCCGATCATGAAAATTTATCAGTTCAAATGCTCCCTGAACATTTTTGTATCGCTCGAATCTTGATTTCCGGGTTTGGGTCGGATTGTTAAGTGCCCGAACCAGGGTAGTGGTGTCTAATGGAATGCCGCTAACTTCAGAAATCCCCGATGCGATTAATTCGCTTTGATTGAATCCTCGCTTTTTTAGTTTTTTTGGATGCAGCGGAACCGGGACGACGCGGTCAATGCCAGTAAAGCGATCATTTCCAATAAGTTTGGCGCCAAGCATCCGGCCGATGGTTAACCCTACTTCTGTGTCTTTGTGATACTTGAGTTGGTGCATCAGACGCTGAACCCGGTTTCCTTTGTTGAAAAAAAACAGAGCAGTGCCTGCTTTAAGTGGAGCCCTTCCCCAAAAAAGCTTTTCGACAGGATTGTCGGGATAGCTATGATAATCCGTGAACGGAAGGGCTGTGAGACAGGAGGTACAAACAACAGATTCTCCATGCGCCATAGGTTGTTCGCAAGCTGAACAATTGTTAGGAAAGAAGACGGAGAGCAATTCGCGGTACATGACGCATTCTTGGATGTGAAATACTTTTTGAAAGAAGAATGTACAGAGATGATTAATTTGAAGTTAAATTAGCAATTTCGCGTAAAATAAATCGTAATTTAAAGCTATGAGCACAACACTTCCGCCAAAACCAAACGCACCGAAAGAGGGCAATGATAAAAACAGAAGATTGCTGATCATTTTAATTGTACTGCTGGCATTAACAAGTGGCGTACTTGGCTTTTTGTTGCTCAACCAGACACAGGTAGTTGAAGAACAATCAACGGGATTGCTGGAACTGGAGAATGAATCATTGGCTTTGAAAAACGATCTTCAGGAGATGCTGATCCAGTACGATACGGTTACTGTTACCAATGAAAAAATGCAGGCCGAGATACTTGCTCAACAGGAACAACTTCGAGAACTCCTTAAACAGGTAGATAAACATAAAGACGACGCCTGGATTATTCATAAGCTGAAAAAAGAGGCAAGCACGCTGCGAACCATTATGAAGGGATATCTGGTAACTATTGATTCCCTGAACACACTGAACATTAGTTTGCGACTGGATCGCGATAGTCTCAATCGGGCATTGTCTTCTGTTTCGGAAGAAAAGAATTTATTGCAAAACAAGACGGATGATCTCGAGGGAATCGTTGCCAAAGGATCTGTTTTGCCAGCCCGCGATATTGTAGCAGAAGCAATACGGGTGCGCGGCAGCGGAAAACAGTCTTCGACAAACAGGTCTGATCGGGCCGAAATGGTAAAAGTGTGTTTTAAGATTGGGGAAAATCCGATTGCCAAGCGAGGAAAAAAGACGTTGTTTTTGCGCATCATCAGTCCGGATGCGGTGGTTCTGGAAGATTCTTCCGGCGAACCAAAAACTTTCAATTTTGAAGGTGTTTCAGGCGTATACAGCGTTAAGCGTGAAATTGATTACGACAACGTGGATCAGGATGTATGCATTTATTATACTGTCAACAGTGAGCTTCCCACCGGGCAGTATATTGTTGAGTTGTATGAGTCTGAAACAAAAATCGGCACCGCTGCTTTCGATTTACGCTGATTAGAAATAGGCACGAATTTGTACTCCACCGCTGTGAACAGCGTCGATTTCTTCTGATTTACGACCGTTGTAACTCAGGTTGAGTTGCACATTATTTCCCAGGCTGCGCTGGTAAGATATTGACCACGTGAAGTTGGTTCCTGCACGTAAACCTTCCAGCATTTCATAGGTTAATGATGAGTTTCCCACTCCGTCGAAGCGGATATTTACCATGTTGACCTGAGCCAGAAAACTTCCTTTCGACACTTCGTTGTAACGCAATTCGAGTCCCAGGTCCTGGAGTATGGCTTTCTCTCCGCCCAGATCTTCATCGTTGTCTTTTTCGGTGTAACGAAATTTTAAAGTTCCTCTGAAACTGGTATTAGGTTGGTAACTTAGCGAAGGTTCCAGCTCATTATAGAAAATATCAAAATTGCGACCGTCCAGATAATCTGAGAGATTGCTACGGTTGCCTTGTTCCGCTCGCACAACTATACCGATAACCCGGCTGATATTGTACCGGGCTTTGATCTCATTCAACTCTGTGCTTCTTGAGTCGAAGCCGTTGGTGAGAAGAGATTTCCCGTTGTTCAGGCCATAGGTATAGTCAATTCCGAATTTCGAATTCGACCGATTGATGAAGACCGTGTTTCGCAATGATGAATTCGATGAAATAAGCGCGGTATCAGCAAGTTCCGTCACAAAAGGGTTGAAGCGGTTTGCACCTTCTTCTCCCGAGGTTTTCCGGTCGATTCGGAATGCAAGCTGGTCGGATATTTTGGACATCCATTTCAATGCCCCGGTTTTATTGCCCCAGATGGCTATCGGATTCCAGTTTACGGAGTGACTGTATTGATTGGTGAAAGCGCGGATGTAATTGTCTGTGGGTGTAAAAATTCTCAGGTATCTGTTTCCGTCTTCAGGCCTCGCCAGCTCGAATTC
>CAZJLZ010000505.1:0-3868 GCA_964546775.1 uncultured Cryomorphaceae bacterium
GTTTTTCGGTGTAGTTTTCCTTTTCCTTGCTCCGCTTATCGGAAAATATTTTCTGTTGTGGCGGAGGAATGTGCTGAAATAGGCACCCATAGTTCCGTCAAAAGGTCCTTCGGATTTTACGTACTCAAAATTTTGTTACTCTGCATCTCCGGATATCATTGGGATTTTTTTATCGGTTCCAACGTGTCCACCTTTTGTCCACTACTGTTTTTTTGTACCGAATGGTGGAGGCCATATGTTTGTGCTCATGAAAACGCAAAAGCATATGTTACGGGGTATCACTCTTCTGGTTATTGTGACGGTTGGTTCGTTCGGGCTGCACGCACAGGAGCTAAAAATCAAAAGGCAAACAACCGGTGCTGCGGGATCATCTGCCGCGGTGAATCTTTCAGGCACACAATGGCTGATTCAGCAAAGCATTGGCCAGGCCAGCGTAATTGGTTTTGGAAAGTCCGGCAATCGTCAATTGCGTCAGGGATTCATTCAGTCGGATTTTTCGCTAGGGGCAGTAGCCAAGAGTACATCGCTTGAAGTAACATTGTATCCCAACCCTTTCGGGTCTCAGTTCACCATGGCTTTTGACGATGCTATCGAAGAGGATGTTCACATCGATGTAACAGACCTGAGCGGGCGTGCGATTTTTCAACAACGATTTGCCGCAGCACAAAACCTGACCGTGCGCTTTCCGGAGGCGGCACCCGGTCTGTACATCATCCGAATTCAAACCGGCACCAAACAATTTTCAGGTCGCATTCAAAAACTAAACTTATGAAGAAGCTAATGATGATTCCGTTGCTGTTCATTCTGCTCATACCGGTGCAGGCACAGCAGATCGTTGCAGAAATTGGTCGCACCACGGCCCGGTTTGACTACAACGACTCCGAAGGCGGAGAGCTAGACAACCTGTTCTCCAAAAGCAATATCAGTTTTTTGGCAGGTTTCCGAATGCCTGTTTATAAAAGTCTTCATGTATTGGCTGCAGCGCAGTTCAATCAATATAATGTATACGGAAGCGACGAAATATACGACAACAGTTTTTCGTGGGATGTTCAATACCTCGGCCTGTCTGTGGGGCTGGAGGGTGATGTTTGGAAATACAAACAATTCTCTGTAGTACTCCGTGCTACCGCCGAACCCCAGTTTTTGATCAATGGAACTCAAACTGTAAATGGTCAGGTGAACAGCTTGAAAGGAGAGGAGGAATTTGACCGACCATTTCTTTTTGCGCGCGGAGGAATTGGCGTGAATTATTGCCTGGAGGACCGGGTTGCCGTTACGATGCGGTATTCATACGGAAAGGGCTGGCCAATTGGTAAGGCACAAAGTGAAGAAAAACTGAACATTGTTTCGAGCACCATATCCATTGGGTTGCTCATCAGCATCAGCCACTGCGATTATTGCTATACCAACCAATTCATGATCAAAAAATCTAAATTAAAGAAACTATGAAGAATCTCTTACTTACTTTGCTTTTCGTCTGCTTTGCGGCAGTGGGTTTTGCCCAAACCGATGGTCTCAGCTATCAGGCGGTCATCATAGACGAAAATCCCCAGGAAATTCCAGGCGCGGATATTTCCGGGAACTACCTTGCCGATGCGGAAATTGGAATTCGGTTTACGATCTTCAATTCGACTGAAAACATCGAATACCAGGAAGAACAGCAAACCCAAACCGATCCGTATGGAATGGTGAATCTGGTTATTGGACAGGGAGATATTACTCCATCCAGTTCAGGTGAATGGGACGAAATAAATTGGGACGGCACACCTAAGGAATTGATGGTGGAGTTGGACTACAAAGGCAGCGGATTCAAAGAATTCAGCCGGGAGCAATTGCTGTTTATTCCGTATGTCTATCACCGGGATATATACGCGAGCGGCACTTTAATAGTCGACGGGGAAACCGTTTTGAACGATGATTTCACAGTCGCTAATCAAAGCATGAGTACGCTCACCGGAGATCTTCTCGTACAAGGCACGGCGACTTTTGAAGGAGATACTTATTTCAATACCATCACAGTAGAGAACTGGAGTTTGTTGCACGGAACGCTGACGGTGAATGACGCGGCTACATTTAACAGTTCGTTGAGTGTACTCAATCAAAGTCCTTCCTACCTGAGCGGATCGTTGATGGTGGATGGTGAAACAAACCTGAACAGCAATCTAAATGTGCAGGGAGTAAGCTCCTTGTATGGACCTTTTATCGTTTATGACGAGCAGCCATCTTGGCTCACCGGCGCTTTGCAGGTAGATGGAAATACCACCATATCGGGAAATACGAATATGCAAGGCAACGCCACAGTAACCGGGAGTACTGTTCTGAACGGGACCCTTACGGCGAATTCTACTTCTGCATTGAACGGACAGGTGACGATTGATGCCGATGTAAATGGTGAAGACACTTCATATGATGCTTATCCATTGAGGGTGCAGGGAAGCAACCAGGGAATTGCCATCCGGTTGGATGGAGCATCACAGAATGCGCATAATTTTGCCACGTTCTTCGATAACAGCGGTACGGTACATGGTAGAATTGAAGGCCAGACGCTGGCAGAATTGTATTTGGATTTTGATTATATATGGAAGTATGCAGGAATGCTGGCTGAGTCATTTCTTCACGGTGTGGAGGCCGGTGCTTGTTTGGCGAGCCCTGTGCCTGACGTGGCCGAATCTATTGTGAACATTGGGGGTGCCGCCGTGCATTTAGCCAATTCTACAGAATGGATCATCCAACAAGAACTTGATCTGGGCGTCACCTTTGAATCGGGTGGCGCGGATTATGCAGAATGGCTGGAGAAAGCAGACACCGAAGAGACGTTTTCTCCAGGTGATGTTGTGGGGGTATCAGCTGGCATGATCAGCAAAAGGGTGGAGAATGCTGATCATATTCTGGTGATATCCACTAATCCTGTAGTGCTTGGAAACATTCCTCCTGCGGGCCGGGAAGCAGATTTTGAAAAAGTCGCTTTTTTGGGACAGGTGCCGATAACTGTAGTTGGTAGTGTGAACACCGGAGATTATATTTTACCATCAGGAAGCAACGATGGACTGGCCAGAGCTGAGCATCCGGAAAATCTGTCTACTCTGGATTTCGGACAGATTATAGGTGTTGCCTGGGAAGCGGGTTCCAATGAGGGCCTCAATCGCATCAATATGGCTATCGGGATGCACGGGAATGTTTTGGCACGACGAGTGAGTGAATTGGAACAGGAAATGTCTGATATGAAAAAGGAACTGGCCGAAATTCGGGCAGCAATTCAGAGAGGCACTTTAGCTGAAGATCAGTCCGCTGAGAAATCCGAAACCCAAAAAGAAGAAGTGAACAAAGAACCGATTCAGGTTCAATCGGTTGATGCCGAGCCATTTACAGATGAAGAATTTGAGATATGGCTGGAGCAGAACAGAGAAGTTATTGAGAGAGAGATGGAGAAGATTCGCGAAATGATGAATACCAGAAACATCGATTATACCAGGGACGAAAGATTGGCAAAGCTGATTGACGATCCTTTTGAAGCGCTTCGACAAATGCGCAGCGGTGAGTTCATGGGGTCGCTCTGGAAATCGTACGAAGAAAAGTACAACAACCGTCAATAATCTCAGGCCATTTTCAGAATTACGGTCTCCAGGTTTTCGGGATTGTCCAGTTTAAGCTTCTTGCGCAGGCGGTAACGCGCCTTTTTCACGCCTTCGTCCGAAATGTTCAGCACCGTTGCAATGTCTTTGTTGTTGAGGTTCATTTTGATCAATGCGCAAATACGCAGGTCGGTTTTAGACAGGTCGGGATATTGTTGAATAAGGGCAGGAAGAAATCCGGGATTGGATTCGGTGAATGACTGCATAAACTGATCCCATTGGTCGTCGAGTTTTGC
>CAZJLZ010000506.1:0-8881 GCA_964546775.1 uncultured Cryomorphaceae bacterium
CCGCTTTCCGTTCGATATACTGACGGCGTACTGGGTTATTTCCTCTCGTGGTTTCAATACGGTTATCTGGCGGTAGATTTGTTTTTCGTGCTTTCTGCCTTTCTGATTTCATGGTGGGGGTTGAAGGAAATTCAGCACAAAAATGATTTCAGCTTTGGAAAATATTTCGTCCGAAGAGCCCTGCGCATTTGGCCGCTGTATTTTCTGATGGTATTGATCTGCATCGTAGTAATTCAGCTTCAATCGACCACCGGCATGGAAGAATCTGCCATGCCATCATTGTGGTATTATTTCACTTTCACACTCAATTTCGCGGCGCTTGAAGAAGACCAGTTTCTCATGGTGATTCTGTGGTCGATATCAGTTGAGGAACAATTCTACATCGTCAATGGGCTCGTGCTGAAATTCCTGCGAAAGTATTTCTTGGCCGTCAACATAATTGCTTTTGTTGCGTCAGCTATTTTTCGTGTGATCTACCTTACGGAACCCCTAACCCTACACTACCACAGTCTGAGCGTGATGGCGTGCTTTGCAGCTGGAAACATACTGGCCTACGCGGTGGTTCATCCGGTGTTGTCCGAAAAACTGCGCGCCTTTTTCACCGGACGACCCGCGAATGTTCCTTTTTATCTTTTGTTGCTGACCCTGGGATTGTATCCCATTCTCGCAGAAATAAAATGGATTTACGCACTCGAAAAAACCTGGATCCCGTTGTTGTTTGTCCTGGCCGTTGGGTACCAAACTTTTCGCTCCAAAGGGTTGTTTGCTCTGGCCAACCGGAGAATTTTGAATTACCTCGGGAAAATTTCCTACGGTTTATACTGCTTCCACGGTTTGGTGATTGCGGTTCTCATCAACCTTCTTCAACTGGCAGGATTTCAATATCCGCCACTTTCACCGATCATAGCGCTTGTTGTTTTTCCGGTGACGAGTCTCGGTTTGACCGTCTTGCTGGCACATTTGTCCTACCGATGGTTTGAAGTACCAATTCTGAATTACAAAAACCGTTTCCGATAACGAAAAGGACAAAATCTCCCTACTTTCGTGTTATCGAAAACTCATCGTCCAAAACAACAATGAAATATTTTTTCTTTCTGATTTCCTTTTGTGTTTCCACCGTTCTCTATGGCCAGGAAGCGACGCATATTGGGCCGGATACCGCTGATGTTTCCAGCATCGACAACATCATCAACGCTTATTACGCAACCACTTCCGGGCCTGCCGGACAACGGGACTGGGCGCGTTATCGGTTTTTGTTTCAACCCGACGCACAAATCAACGCCCGCGTGTTCGGGATGTCGGGTAAGTTGCAGTATGTGAAGGGATCGTTGGACGAGTTTATCGGTCAGGTTGAAGAATACTTCACGATCAACGGATATTTTGAGAAAGAGATCGGACGGTCTCTGCATGTATACCGCGACATTGCGCAAGTGTTTTCTGCGTATGAAACCAAATTGGCCACCAACCAGAAATCGTATCACCGCGGCGTTAAATCCATCCAATTGGTGTTTGATATGGAACGGTGGTGGATTGTAAACGTGTTGTATAACAACGAATCGGTGAGGGATCCGATTCCCGATGAATATCTTTACGAAACCGAACCAAAGGAATGATACCGAAAGAGATTCTGATGATTCGACCGCGCCATTTTGGATACAACCCCGAAACAGCTGCATCCAACAAATTCCAGCGACAAACCGAAATCGAAAACGCCGCACAGCTTGCCCTGGATGAATTCGACGCGATGGCATATCAGTTGCGGAAAAACGGCGTCATCGTTCGGGTGGAAAATGATCGCGAAGATGTTGTTACGCCCGACGCGGTTTTCCCGAATAACTGGCTCGCAGTAATTCCGGGTGGAACGCTGATACTTTTTCCGATGATGGCACCGAGCCGAAGGAATGAAATCAACCGGGAACTGGTAAACGAATTGCTCGCAGAAAAAAAGTATCCACGCAAAATCGACCTCACAGCACGTGCCAGAAAAGGAAAATTTCTGGAAGGCACGGGCAGTATTGTGTTCGACCATGCACACCGGATTGCCTATGCCTGTGTATCGCCACGCACCGATCTTGATTTGCTTTCGGAGTTGTGTCGCGAAATTGAATACACGCCGGTTTCCTTTCACGCAGGTGACATCAACGGTCAGGAAATCTACCACACCAATGTAATGATGAGTGTCGGGAAAAACAAGGTGATTTTGTGCAGTGAAGCCATCGAAGATTCCATGGAGCGCAGTATGTTAACCGCCCGCATTGCCGCCACCGGAAAGGAATTGATCGAGATTTCGCATACCCAAATGGCCGCGTTTACCGGGAATGTTTTTCAGGTTCAGGCGGGAGATCATCCAGTCTGGATTATGTCAGAATCGGCATTTAAAAGTTTTACCGACGCTCAGCGAAAGTCACTCGAAAGTGATGGTGGAATTTGTGCGGTGCGCATTCCGACCATCGAACAGTTGGGCGGCGGAAGCGCGCGCTGTATGGTAGCAGGGCTGTATTGACCCAAAAAAGAAAGCCCCGACAGATTCATCGGGGCTTCAAAACACTTTAATAAAGTTGATTTCTTATCGGATGACCAATCGTTGCGTAATCCATTCATTCTCGGTTGATAACTGGACGATGTACACACCGGGCTTCAGTCCGTCAATTGGAATGGCAATTCTGTCAACCGGCATAATCACCGGTACCATTTGGTTGATGACCTGTTTTCCGCTTGCTGAAAATACGCGTACGATAGCATTTTCGGAGCTTTGTGACAATTCTACCACCAGTTCAACATTACCTGTTGAAACGGGATTCGGATAAAGCACCATCCCGGATTCAAAGGTTGTTTCTGTATCCGCAGAAATATTCCGTCTTGAAGGAGCAGGTGGCTTCGGGTTTTCACCTTTATCAAAAGTCAATTGTTCTACAAATTCCTGAGGAGGCCGTGTAACCGTTACAGTGGCTACGGATGTTGATTCATTACCACTGGCATCTATCACAGTCAGCGTCACCAGTACATCTCCGGTCTGAACGCCACCAATTTCTGTCACATCAATACTCATATTTGCGACTGAACAATTGTCATATGAACCATTGTCAATGTCTTCGGGAGTAATTACTGCAACATCTTCTTCCGCAAGCTGCAGCGTAATATTCTGTGATTGTGCTACAGGAGCAATGGTGTCCAGTACATTCACCTGAATGGTGCAATAATTCGTATCGATTGCGCCGTATGCCGCAAACGTCAGAATGCTTGTACCCAACGGAAATTCAGAACCGCTGGCAAGACTCTGCACCACCGTTGCTTCAGTAGTTTCTGAATCGCTGAAGTAGATAAAAAGCATTCCGTTACCTATGCGCTGGTCGGCCATCAATTGGGTTTGTGTTGCTGTACCTGTATAGGATGATCCTCCACCGCCTGAACCGGAATGACCGTTGTTGTGGTCTTCGGTTGAAGTACCCCCGCTGCCACCGTAAAAACCGGCACCGCCACCACCACCACCCCAGGAGGCATGGTTGGTAGATCCGTTTCCGCCCAGTCCCAATTGACCGGAAGTTGCGCCGCGGTCAGTAAAATGCACAATTCCACCTGTTTCAAATGTTCCTCCCAATCCGGCTGCTCCTGCACCCACTGCGTTACCATCAAGACCGGCGATTGTACCTCCGGCTCCTCCGGGAGCATTTTTTGAAGCTCCACCACCTCCGGCAGCAACAAGCACACGATGCTCCAGTTCGTTCCCGCCGATGCGAATATCGGTAGCGCCACCGCCACCGCCAGCGCCATTTCCGGTATATACTGTGTCCATACCGCCGATTCCGCCACCGTTCCATCCACCTTCGGCATTGGCTGCTGTTTGAGCATTCCCGCCTTGTCCGCCAATGTTGATGTAAAGGGTTTCTCCGGGAGTAACGGCCAGCCGTCCGCTGACATATGCACCTCTTCCACCCATATTCAATTCATATCCCGGACCCGATCCATGTCCACCGGAAGCACCCCATGCACGAACGAGTATTTCGGTTACTCCTTCGGGTACAACCCAGGATTCCGTTTCACCGGAATAGGAATATGTCGTGACGTTCTCACAAAAATCATTGACTACAGGAATGTCATAATAATACTCTGCAGTACAGGAAGATTCTGAGACATACAGCGTCACATCTTCGGAAGTGCATTCAATGACAGGACATTGCGCCTGAATTTCAGTAACTGTATAAAATGTCCCAAAAGAAATAAGGAATAGAGTAATGATATTTTTCATGTTGAGCTGGTTTAAAAACACACCCGTTGCGCCAAAATGGTCACACCGGCTTGTTTATTACGCTTTTGACACGTGAAGGTTCCCAAGCATGAAAATAATCCGGATACGGTAATTTTTTCTAACTGATAATGTGATATTTAGTCGGTCTCAAAAGAAATTAAAAAACGAACTAATGTACAACCGAAAATCTGAGTGCCGGTGAAACAGATCCGTTTGTGATTGTCCTTGCGTAATAAATTCCGGCAGGCCAGGAATTGACTTCCAGAGAAAAGGTTTGGGAAGGAGCCGTGAATTCAGCGACAACAATGCCGGTGCTGTTGAAGACTTGTATCTGTGCCGGGGCGGGCAGTTCCGGCAATTCAATCGTAAGCCGGTCGGACGCCGGATTGGGATAAACAGCTAACTGGATTTTCCTTTCTTCTACCACGGTCACGATATCAAACGGTGCACATCCGATGTCATTCGCATCTTCCCTGTCGTGTAGGCTGTCCGGACTGCTGACAAAAATACAGGCCTTTCCGAACATTACATCCATAAAATCATAGTAGTATATCGGTCCGAATTCCTGCGTGATGTACAGGCTGTCGCCCGGATTCAGGTTCATGCTATCCAGCGCTACCCGATGAATGGCCACGCCACAAGTTCCCTGGGAATGCATTTCATTGATGTTTGCCGCTTGAATTGTGATGTTGCCAATATTCACTACATAGGCGGAAACTGTTCCGGTTACATGAAAAATTGGAACGTCGGGATCAACGGTGGTAATTACCATATCGTTCATCACAACGTTTTTAAGTGCCAGGTCCGGGAATATGGAATCCGTATTTTCTTGCAGGGATATGCTTTGAAGGGTAGCTCCGCGATAAATTTGATAATCTGGTGGAACGTCTTCAAATCGACGGCAACCAGCAAGTGTCAGGCTTCCAGAACCAATTGCAATATCAGCAATCTCAAAATCAGGAAGGGTTTCGATCATTAACGTATCCATCAATTGATGGCTTTCGTCAAAACGGAAAAACGAGCTATCGTTCCAAAGGAAATACCCATCTTCTCCAACGATTATTTTAGAGACACCAAGTGTATGATCCGGACTGAAAATAAATTCCTGCTCCATTGAATCGTTGATGACATACAAACCGTATTCAAACAACAAAAGAATTGAGTCTCCCGAAGCAACTACATCTAGTGGAGGTGTCTCGTATTGAAGCGTATCGGTAATCGTTCCGCTTGAATCTATTTGAAAAGCGAAGGAATCGAAAAATGCTGCAAATCCTGTTTCATGGGTTACCACGTGATGCAAATCCTGATCATTTATATTCAATGACCACAACCATTCTCCGTTCAAATCAACTGCAAACAACCGGGGACCTGACTCGTGATAACCATTGAGCAAGATAGTCTCATCAGAAACTGCGAACTCCATTCGAATCGGTGTATAATCGGGAAATTCATTCGATCCAAGCCACGCACCGTCCGGAGAGAAAAACTGGAGTTGTGCATACGGAGCCGTACAATCGCAACAAAACTGCTCACGTCCGAAAACCACCAGGTTTCCGTTTGGCATCTGAACCACTTCCTCGAATCTTCTTACCTCGATATCGGTGGGCGCAGAATACCTCCAGATTTGAGATCCTGTGTTATCAAATGCAGTGATGTAAGCACCGGTATAAAACTCGTCGCGATAATTGCCTGTCACTACCCAAATGCTATCGCCAACATTGATGACATCCGTGAATTCATTGCGGTAGCCTTCGTCTTCGAAGTACTCGAACGATTGGGCTCCAGCCTGAACTGCACACATCCAACACAACAAAATAGTTAGTCTCTTCATCTTTGGTTAATTCCCATGAAATTAACCAATTTATGCGAAATGTCAATCGCTAATTGTTGCTAATTTTTTGGATTTACATTGCATCGGAAGGGACGGAAGCCGCTCAATTAATTACCGAAAAGCGCATGCCTTTTGAAAGGTTGGATTCATGAACAATTCGGGCCAGGTAGATCCCGGAAGGCCATGAAGAAACATCCAGGTGATGAAAATCATTTTGAATGGTTTCTTCTGAAATCAACTGACCTTTAAAATCGTGAATTTGTAGCACCCCGGATGTTCCCGTTTCTGAAAATTCGAATACAACTTGTTCCCGGGCAGGATTGGGATAAACAGAGGTGAAGCCGGAGATTGCTTCTTCTATTCCTACACCAAAATCTGATTGACCACATCCGACATCGTTGATTTCGTCCCGATCGTACAAACCAGAAGGTGAACTGGCAAAAACGCAGAACTCAATAGTTCCGGATCCTGACGGGGAATAAACATACGTTCTGGCAAGATTGCCCATTTCAAAAAACATGCTGTCACCAGGTACCAAACTGAAATCTGAAAGGAAAAGGCGCTGCATATCAATTCCGCAAATCCCTTGATCCCGAAGGTAATTGAGGTTGACGGAGGTAATGGTATCGTTTCCGGAATTAACAAGATAACCAGTCACATCTGCATAAAAGTTAAACAAAGGAGGATCTTCATTTATTTGTGATTCGGAAAACGACTCCAACTGAAAATGCCGGATTTCCACATCCATGTCAAAATTCTGAATGTCTTCGGTTAATGAATAAAAAGCCAGTGCACCACTTCGATAGTACCCCCCGTTATACACCAGATTCTCTTCGTGGCTTTTGGAACCAACCAGCGCCAAAGAGGATGAATTGACGTCGATGTCTTTCACCGAAAAATAGGGCAACAAATCGAAAGTTGTCAATTCTTCCCATTCGAAATCCAAAGAATATCGCTTGAGTTCGTCACCAAACCAGATATAAACCGATTCGTTCTGCAACAGAATTTTCGACGCAGATTCTTCGTCACCGATTTCAATAACCTGATCCATAGACAAGTTATTGGCCAGCAAATAAACTCCCTCAGGCCACAACAATAACAATTCAAAAGTCGGTAAAGTGATTGCATCTACAGGCGGAGAATCATACATCAACGAATCGGTTCGATTTCCTGAATCGTCAACAAGAACAATATGATTATTTGTAAAGACAGCGACACTATTATTGACCGAAGCAAGCCCCTGGATCTCGGAATCTGACCAGTCCGCTGTCCAGAGCAATGAGTCACCTGCCACATTAAAACCAAAGAGTTTGTATTCTTCATCCCAACTGTCCAAATCCAATACAACCGACGAAAACACAAGCTGATCATTCAAACTATAGCTGACCATATCTTCAAAGAACCCATGGATTGAAATTCCATGAATCGATTCTGAGATAAATTCGCCTTCCGGTGAAAGTTTCATAATGACCAATGGGATCATGTCTCCGACGTCACAGGGTATCCCGAAAGAACCCATTACCGTTATCTGATCATCGGGAGTCAGAACCAATTCAAAAACGCGCTGGTTATTGTTGCTGAAGTCGATCTCATATTCCCAAAGTTGATTGCCATCCAAATCAAATGCGCTGATGAATGAACCCTGCTCCCCGACCGAGCCAATGTGATAATTTTCTGCTACTACCCACATGGTATCACCAAGGTTGAGCACTTTCGTAAACTTGTTATTAAATCCACGATCCTTGCTGTACTCAAAGATTTGTGAAAATGACGTTTGACTTGAAATGAATAAAAATAAGACTGGTAAAAATGCTTTCATAGCGGTTGGTTTTGCCTGAATTTAAAATTTCTCTACAAACTGATCTGTGTTATCTATATCATTCATTTCCCCACTATTGAATTGCAAAAGAACCATACCAGACATCAAAAACTAAAAAACCCCGCCAAAGAGCAGGGTTTTCAGTTTGATATTGAATAGAAATTACTTCAGGCGGTTCTGCATCTCATCGTCGAGTGCGGCCAAAAATTCTTCGGTAGTTAAGTAATGCTCACTGGACATTTTATCTTCATGAATCAGCAGTGCGAGGTCTTTGGTCATTTTACCGCTTTCTACCGTATCGATACAAACCTGTTCGAGGGTATCGCAGAAATTGATCAGCTCCTGGTTGTTGTCGAGTTTCCCACGGAACGCCAATCCTCTGGTCCACGCAAAAATGGATGCAATCGGATTGGTAGAAGTCTTCTTTCCTTGTTGGTGCTGACGATAGTGTCGGGTAACCGTACCATGCGCAGCTTCGGCTTCCATTGTCTTTCCATCGGGCGTTACGAGCGTTGAAGTCATCAATCCCAGAGACCCAAATCCTTGTGCAACGGTGTCGCTCTGCACATCTCCGTCATAATTTTTGCAAGCCCAGACAAAACCACCGTTCCATTTCATTGCCGCAGCGACCATGTCATCGATCAACCGATGTTCGTAGGTGATGCCAGCCTTGTCAAAGCGCTCTTTGAATTCGCTCTGAAAAACTTCTTCGAAAATGTCTTTGAATCGTCCGTCATATGCTTTCAGAATGGTGTTTTTGGTGCTGAGGTACAGCGGCCAGTTTTTGGCAAGCGCCTGATTCATGCAAGATCGGGCGAAACCAAAAATGGACTCGTCGGTGTTGTACATCGACATCGCAACCCCATCTCCCTGAAAATTGAAAACTTCCCAGGTTTGGGTTTCCCCGCCGTCTTCCGGAGTAAAACTCATCCGAAGCTTTCCCTTTCCTTTGATTACAGTATCTGTCGCCTTATACTGATCACCA
>CAZJLZ010000507.1:0-4658 GCA_964546775.1 uncultured Cryomorphaceae bacterium
GCACAAACTTATTTGAAAGATTTCTATTCCGGCCTCGGGTTTGTAGATACCGGCAAACATTACCTCGAAGACAACATTCCACATCTCGAAATGTTGAGATCAGCAGAGTAGTCCCTTAGGATGATGGCACAACCCTTGTTAAGTATTTGTTAAACTCAAACAGAACCCGAACCGATGATTTACATTTGTTCAACAACATTAAAAAAGACAACCATGAAAAAGGCACTATTTATTTTTGGATTGATGATCGCCACTTCTGCAGGTGTAAGCGCACAGGCTGTACAAGCAGTTGAATCAGGTCCGGTAATTGAATTCAACAAAGATGTTCACGATTACGGTGACATCGAGCAACACGGAAACGGTGTTTCTGAATTTGAAGTGACCAACACAGGAACCGAGCCTCTGATCATTTCCAAAGCCAAAGGATCTTGCGGATGTACTGTTCCTTCTTACGAGAAAGAACCCATTATGCCCGGTCAATCCTCAACCATTAAAGTGAAATATGACACCAAACGTGTCGGACCAATTAATAAATCTGTAACCATTACCTCCAACGCTGTCAACGCACCTACCAAAGTGCTTCGCATCAAAGGTACTGTGAATGCTTCGGAAACCGGTGCTACCACACCTGTAAAAGAAACTCCATCGGGAGCTCCCGTAGCCGAGTAAGTGATTCACTCGAAATCTTTTCAAAAGCCATCCTTTAGCAGGGTGGCTTTTTTTACATTAGTAATTTCAAACCGGAAATATTTCAAACGTGCTGAAATTTCAAAAGAAATACACCATTGCCAACATTAATCAATGGAAACAGGATATCAGCCATGCGGTTGAATCCTTTGAAGCAGAATTTTCAGTATACCCGAATATACTTCAGACAAATGGCCACACTGGCTCCCAGCTCGATTCAATCGTAAACCTTGACGAGCGCGAACGGCTTAATGTTGTAAACATAAAAACCGGCAAAAGCGCTGCAGATGGTCAGGAAATTATTCTGGATGCGTTTAGCGGCAAGGGTTACCAACTGGAATTTGCCCTGGATGATCATCTGCCAGACCTGGAAATTCGTCTGATTTATGATGACGAACCTGAATGGGAAGATGACATTCCGGACAATACGCCGAAAATGTCCTTTAAGTTATCAGAGTGATCTGCAGTCGGCATACACAAATGCCTTCAAACGTCAGGACTGTGCAGCTTAAATGTTATTGAGTCCCAACATGACAACTGGGTTCTCAATCAAATTGCGGAATGTATTCAGGAATGCCGAACCAACTGCACCATCTACCACACGGTGGTCGCAGGACAGGGTAACCTTCATCCGGTTTCCAGGGACCACCTGTCCACCTTTTACAACCGGAACCTGTCGGATGGCACCAATTGCGAGAATACAGGCATCCGGTGGATTGATAATGGCCGTGAATTCTTCAATGCCGAACATTCCCAGATTTGAGATGGTAAAAGTATTGCCTTCCCAATCCTGAGGTTGTAGTTTTTTATTGCGTGCTTTTTCAGCGAAATGTTTCACCTCAGATCCGATTTGTGTAAGGGTTTTCTGATCTGCAAACCGAACTACCGGCACCAATAATCCCTCATCAACGGCAACTGCAACTCCTACATGGATGTGTTTGTAGAACCGAAGGTGATCGTCCATCCACGAAGCATTCACTTGCGGATGATCCCGCAGAGCAAGGGCAGCAGCTTTGACGACAAGATCATTGTACGAGATTTTTGCGGGTTCAATCGCTTTATTGATGGACTCGCGAGCGGCAATGGCGTTGTCCATGTCCAAATCAATGGTCAGATAGAAATGCGGCGCAGTGAATTTACTCTCAGCCAGTCGCTTCGCGATGGTCTTTCGCATTTGGGTAATTTCAAATTCCTCGTGCGATTCGATTCCGGAAACGTGAGCACCAGCATACCCTTCAATGTCTCTTTTCACTACCCGGCCACCGTCACCGGAACCGCGTAAAACGGACATATTAATGCCCTTATCCTCGGCCATTTTCCGGGCCAATGGAGATGCTTTGATACGGTCTTCTCCGTTGGAGGCTGCAGGGGCTGGAACAGGTGGAGCTTCTGACCTGCGCTGTTCACGGGCGACAGGAGCAGGTTCTTTTTTCTCTTTTGCAGCATTATTGTCTTTGTCCTCCTTCGGCTTTTCTTTCGATTCCTTAGCAGGTTCAGATTCGCTTTTCTTTGACTTAGCTTTTTCCTCTTTGATGATTGTATCCACGTCTTCTCCTTTCTCACCGAGGATAGCAAGAATAGAATCGACCGGCGCCGACTTGCCTTTTTCAACACCAATGTGCAGCAATACTCCATCCTGAAACGATTCGAATTCCATCGTGGCCTTGTCGGTTTCTATTTCCGCAAGCAATTCTCCTGATTTCACTTCGTCTCCTACCTTCTTATGCCATTCAGCGACCACACCGTCGGTCATGGTGTCACTCAATTTGGGCATTCGGACTATTTCTGCCATTCTACTTTATTCTTAGTCGTTTACAAATGGATAATCGCTCTGGGTGTAAATATCTTCGTACAGTTCAGAAGCATGTGGCAATGGAGATTCTTCGGCAAACTCCACAGACTCATCCACTACTTTTTTGACATTCACCTGAATTTTCTCAATCTCTTTTTCAGAAAGGAATTTACTCTTTTTGATTTCCTTCAAAATCATTTCAATAGGATCTTTGGAGCGATACTCTTCCAATTCTTCTTTGGTGCGGTATTTTGCCGGATCAGACATTGAATGCCCTTTGTAGCGGTAGGTTTTCATTTCGAGCAATGTAGGACCTTCCCCTTTTCTGGCTCGTTCTGCAGCGGCGGCAAACGCGTGGTGTACGGCTTCACAGCTCATCCCGTCTACCGGTTCAGACGGCATTTCGTATGACAGACCTAATTTATACAGATCGTGCACATTGGAGGTTCGTTGGACAGAAGTTCCCATCGCATAGTTGTTGTTCTCTATCACAAAAACCACAGGCAATTTTAGAACCATTGCCATATTAAAAGTTTCGTGCAATGCGCCTTGCCGAACGGCTCCATCTCCCATAAAACAATAGGTCACGTTTTTGGTGCCCTTGTACTTTTCGGCGAACGCTATTCCGGCCCCGAGTGGAATCTGAGCCCCCACAATACCATGGCCGCCAAATAATCTTCTTGAAGCATCGAACATGTGCATGGAGCCACCTTTTCCTTTTGACAGGCCGGTGGTTTTGCCGTATAATTCAGCCATCACCTTTTTGGGGTCTGTTCCCAATGCTAGTGGATGGGCGTGATCGCGGTAGGCGGTAATCACATTGTCATCCTTTTTCATGGCCGACACCATTCCGGCCAGGATCGCTTCCTGACCGATATAGAGGTGACAAAAACCACCAAATTTCTGTTGAATGTATAGTGCAGAACTCCGCTCTTCAAAAACGCGCATCAAAAGCATGCTTTTATACCATTCAACGTATGTTGATTTGTCGAATTTCTGCTCTTTGGCAGGTTTACTCTTATTATCCTTTTTTGTGGTCGTTGCCATGCTTATCGGCTCAATTTTTAATTCGGGGTACAAATATAGGCCTCTGGACTGAAATGTACCGGAGATTATATTTTTTTCAGAAATCCTCCATCGAAAAATAGAGGTAGCAGCGCTCCTACAGATTCCATTTTGTACACCGGTCCGGTCTCACCGGAAAACAATACCGGAATAGGTCTGTTTTGATTGCGTTCATATTCTGCCATTACCTGGCGACAACCTCCGCAGGGAGAGACCGGATCGTTGACTTCGAAGTGCTCGGAGGAAGCCTGAATGGCCACCGCCAGAATGCGTTGGTGAGGATAATTGGCGCGTGCTGCAAAAAAAGCAACCCTTTCTGCACACAAACCCGATGGATAGGCACCATTTTCCTGGTTGTTTCCAATCACGATTGTGCCATTTTCCAGCAATACGGCCGCTCCAACCTTGAATTCCGAATAGGGAGCATAAGCTCCAAGCATAGCTTTTGCAGCTTCTGTTAGTAATGATTTATCGGCGGGCGGTAATGCCGCTGGACCAGGATATACTTCTACTATTGTTGTTAACTTGATTTCCTCTTGCATAGCCGACTAAATTACTAAAAATTGACCCCTTCTTAACGCAGCAACACAACAGATTTTACGGTTTCTTAATATAATGTCTAAGAAATTCTAAATTTGCCTCTTCCTGCATGAAAGATTTAGAAACCCTCATATCGGAATTCGCACCCATCGATTTGAGCGAAATGGATGCTGTGCAACTAATGAAACGAACCGATACAAAATATGTATTCGGTGCGGAAGAACTCATTCCATTGCTGGAGGGTGTTAAAAACGATTACAAAGTATTGTCGGTGGGCGAAGTGCGGAGCAACCGGTACAAAACCCTTTACTTCGACACCCAGACTTCTGATTTCTATCTTCAACACCAGAACGGCAAGCTCAACCGAAACAAAGTTCGGTTCAGGAAATACCTCGACAGCAACCTTTGTTTTCTGGAGATAAAGTTTAAAAACAACAAAGGGCAAACTATTAAGAAAAGGATCAAGGTGGATGATTTCGAAGACAGACTTTCAATAGAACAGGCAAGTTATGTTAGTGGCATCCCCGAACAGCGAATTCGGAATTGCTCCGGTTCGGGAATTTCCATTGCGCCC
>CAZJLZ010000508.1:0-6250 GCA_964546775.1 uncultured Cryomorphaceae bacterium
GGTTCCATTGCCACCACTCCAGGATCCACCGGTGGCAATGGTTACAATACCCGCCAATTCTGTATCCGCATTATTGGAACAAATTACCTGGTTGGGGCCAGCATTTGCTGTTGGTGTTGCAGTAAACACAATCGTCATAACATCGGTAACAGGCAAACAACTTCCGTTGCCGGTAGAAGTTAATGTGAGGGTCACTGATCCATTGCTTACTTCACCGGCCGAAGGGGTATAAGTAGCATTGAGGGCCGAGGTACTCGGGCTGAACCCGCCCTGACCTCCGGACCATGAGCCGCCTACAGCTCCGGTAACAGAACCGTCCAGAATAGTTGAGGTATTGTTGGAACAAATGGTTTGATCGTCTCCGGCATCTACAGTTGGAGAGTCCGTATAATTAATGGTCATCACATCGCTATCCGGGAAACAGTCATCAACATCTGTGGTCGTTAAAGTAAGCGTTACCGAACCAGCATTTACTTCCGCTGCGGTGGGAGTATAAGTCGCGCCTATGGAAGTGTTCGACGGATCAAAAGTTCCGTTTCCACCAGTCCAGATACCACCCCCGGCATTCTCCACATCTCCTAAGAGCGTGACGGTTGGATTGTTTTCGCAGGAAATCAAATCCGGACCGGCATCTGCTACGGGAGACGGATCAAAAGTTACAGTGATCAGATCGCTTACCTCAGTACAATTCCCATTTCCGGATGTTGTTAAGGTAAGCGTCAGTGAACCAGCCGCGATTTCACCGGCAGTTGGTGTGTAAGTCGCGTTGAGTGAAAAATTGTTTGGAGTGAAATCCCCGTCACCCCCGGTCCATTCTCCACCTGCTGCTACGGTCACCGATCCGTTCAACTGGAACTCGGCGTTGTTAGAGCACACCGAGAAATTGCTACCTGCATTGGCTGTTGGAGCCGGTGTATAGTTGATGGTTACGATATCGGTTTCTGATAAACAATCACCATTGCCGGTAGATGTCAACGTCAGATTGACAACGCCACTAACGAGTTCCGAAACACTTGGAGTATAAGTGGCGTCGAGGGTTGTTGATCCCGGATCGAAGGTTCCGGATCCACCACTCCATATACCACCTGTTGATTCGGTGACGCTTCCGTCCAGTTGTGCAGTAGCATTGTTCTGACAAAGGGTTTGGTTGTCTCCGGCATCAACCACCGGAGCAGGTGTTATGGTGATGGTCATTACATCGCTTTCCGGTAAACAGCTGCCGTTGCCGGTGCTCGTCAAGGTGAGCTGGACACTTCCCGAGGCTATCTCTGTTGCAGACGGTGTATAGGTTGCGCCTAAGGATGTGTTGCCCGGCACAAAGGATCCATTACCTCCACTCCAGATTCCACCACCGGCATTATTAACCGATCCACTGAGCTGAAGTGCAGGGTCGTTGGCACAAACTGTTTCGTTGTCACCGGCATTCACAATTGGTGCAGGTGAGATATTGATGGTTACCACATCGGAAACCGCTGTACAATTGTCGTTTCCTGTGGTTGTCAAGGTGAGCACAACACTTCCATTCGAAATTTCACCGACTGAAGGAGTGTAAACCGCATCAAGTGCTTCTTCGTCTGGTGAGAAGTCTCCATTACCACCACTCCAAATGCCACCATCGGCTATGGTAACCGATCCGTTCAGTTGTGCGTCTTCATTGTTGGCACAAACTGTAATGGTGGAGCCAGCTTCTACGGTAGGAGTAGGAGTGAATGTGATGGTGACCTGGTCGGAGACAGGCGAACAATTACCATTTCCGGTGGTCACCAATGTAAGGGTTAATGATCCTGCATTTAGTTCGGTTTGTGTGGGTGTATATACAGCATTAAGATCAGAAGAATTGGCAGAGAAACTTCCAAGACCACCCATCCATTGTCCACCGGTTGCAACCGTCACAGAACCGTTCAATAGAACATCGGGATTGTTGATACAGATGGATTGATCCGATCCGGCATTGGCTGTGGGTGTTGGAGTAAAGGTATAAGTCACCTGATCGCTTACCGGAAGGCAGTTGCCATTGTTGGAAGACGTAAGTGTTAGTGTTGCGGATCCATCATTGAGTTCATCCTGAGATGGAGTATATACCGCAGATAAACTATTTGGGGCCGGATCAAAACTACCGGTACCACCGCTCCAAACTCCACCTATGGCTACCGAAACGCTTCCTGCCAGTTGAATGTCTGCATTGTTGGAACAGATGTTGGCATCGATTCCGGCATTAACAACAGGCGAAGGCGAAAATGTGATGGTTACTTCATCCTCTTCCGGATTGCAATTTCCATTTCCGGCAGAAGTGAGGGTAAGTGTAAGAGAACCGGAAGCTATTTCACCTGCAGTTGGTGTATAGGTTGGGTTCATATTAAATTCATTCGGCGAAAAGGAACCAGCACCGCCACTCCACAATCCACCGGTTGCGCCTATCACTACTCCTGAAAGATCGACTTCGGCATTGTTGGAACAGACCGTTTGGTTTGGTCCGGCATTCACCGACGGTGCCTGTGAATAGTTGATCGTAACGAGATCAGAAACCGGGGTACAGTTTCCGTTTCCTGTGGTGACCAAAGTCAGCGTCACCGAACCACCTGCGATTTCTCCCTGTGTTGGAGTATAGGTCGCGTTAAGGGTATTACTGTTGGGAGAAAACGATCCCAATCCACCCGACCAGCTTCCACCCGTTGCAATGGTAACGGAGCCGTTGAGCGTTACAGTTGAATTGTTTTCACATGCGTTTATATCGGTTCCTGCATTGACAGTTGGAGGCAACGTAAAGTTGATGTTCATGACATCTGCGTCCGGGAGGCATGTTCCAATTCCTGTGGTCGTGAGTGTAAGCGAAATCGATCCGTTAGAAAGCTCTGTCGGGGTGGGTGTATAGGTTGCATTCAGAGCGGTAGCACTTGGTTCGAAGTCACCAGCCCCACCGGTCCAGATTCCGCCATTGGCATTTTGCACAGAGCCGTTAAGGGTTACTTCAGAATTGTTGCTGCAAACGGTTTGATCGTTTCCTGCTGCGGCAACCGGAGCCGGGTCAATGTCAATAGTGACTACATCACTGACCTCAGTACAGTTTCCGTTTCCGACAGAAGTAAGTGTAAGGGTGACACTACCATTGGCTATTTCCGTCGCCGAAGGAGTGTAATCAGCTGTCAGACTCAGGTTGTTTGGAGAATAAGATCCACCGCCACCGGTCCATTCGCCTCCAGTTGCTTCGGCGCTTACAAACCCGTCGAGCTCAACGGTTGGATTGTTGGCACATGAAGCGAGGTTGGATCCGGCATCAACGGTTGGTGCATCAGTATAGGTAATGGTTACCGTATTACTTTCACTGATGCAGTTCCCATTTCCGGTTGACGTCAGGGTTAATGTAACGAATCCGGCAATCAACTCAGCAGAGGAAGGGGTGTATTCTGCATCCAGAGCGGTAGAAGAAGGAGTGAAATTTCCCAACCCTCCGGTCCATTGTCCTCCGGAGGCGATCGTAACCGATCCATCCAATTGGGCAACAGCATTGTTGTCGCACAGTTCCTGGTCCTCGCCGGCGTCCACTACCGGAGCCGGGGTAATGGTTATGGTCATAACATCGCTGACTTCAAGGCAATTTCCGTTTCCGGTCGAAGTCAGGGTGAGAGAGACGGTTCCCGCGTTTATTTCATCCACCGAAGGAGTGTATGTAGCTTCAAGGTCATTTTCATCGGTGTCGAATGTTCCCGTTCCTCCGGACCAGGTTCCACCACTGGCAATCGATACAGATCCGTCCAGTTCTACTTCCGGATTGTTGGCGCAGACCACTTCGTTGTCACCGGCATTTACCACCGGAGCCGGAGTGATGGTAATGGTCATTTCATCTGAAACGGGCGTGCAATTTCCTTCGCCGGTTGTAGTAAGGGTAAGAACTACAGATCCTGCAGTTATTTCGCTGGCTGATGGAGTATATATCGCTTCGAGGTCACTTGAGTTTGTGTCAAAAGAGCCGGTGCCTCCGCTCCAGATTCCTCCGGTTCCTACGGTAACCGATCCGTTCAATTGAACTTCAGGGTCATTGGCACAAACCGTTTCATTGCTTCCGGCATTGGCAGTAGGGGTGGGTGTGAATTCAATTTCAATTTCATCGGTGACAGGGATACAATTGCCATTGCCTGTCGAAGTTAAAGTAAGGATCAGTGTTCCGGCGTTGATTTCTCCCTGTGTCGGGGTATAGGTTGCGTTTAGGTCTGTTGAGTTCGGCGAGAAGGATCCGAAACCTCCCGACCATTGTCCACCGCTTGCAATAGTAACGGTTCCGCTGAGGTCAATGTCAGCGTTGTTGGAGCAGATTTGTTGATCTTCTCCTGCGTCTACTACCGGAGCTGGGGTAATGGTAATGGTCATTTCATCTTCTACAGGAAGACACAACCCATTTCCGGTGGTTGTTAAGGTAAGTGTAACTGTACCGGCGTCGATTTCAACCTGACTCGGAGTGTAGGTTGCTTCCAGATCTGTTGCGACTGTGGAGTAAGTTCCGGTTCCACCGCTCCAGATTCCGCCATTGGCGATCGTAACGTTTCCGTCCAGCTCAACCGACGGATCGTTGGCACAGACCTCTTCGTCACTTCCGGCGTTCGCTGTAGGTCCTTGTGTAATAATAATGGTCATTGCATCGGTGTCCGCGTTACAGTTTCCGTTGCCGGTTGTGGTTAAGGTTAGTGTTACAGCTCCGTTTAGAATTTCATCCGCAGTTGGTTGGTAAACGGCATCCAGGGCATCGGAATCGGGAGTAAAAGTTCCGGCACCGCCACTCCAGGTTCCGCCAGTGGAGATCGTTACCGAGCCCTCAAGATCAACTTCAGAATCGTTGGCACAAACTATACGGTCGTTGCCTGCATTTGCGACCGGTGACGGGGTAAAGGTGAAAGTCACTTCATCCGAAGAAGAAAGACACGACCCGTTTCCGGTAGTTGTAAGTGTTAGCGTAATACTTCCGGAATTGATTTCTGTTTGAGTAGGTGTGTAGGTCGCATCCAGGTCATTCGCATTATCGGTGAACAATCCGAGTCCTCCTGTCCAGACGCCGCCAGTCGCAAACTGAACAACGCCATCCAGAGCAATAACCGCATTGTTGCTGCAGATGTCTGCGTCTTCACCGGCGTCAACTTGTGGACCTTCATTAATGGTAATGGTCATGGTATCGCTTTCGGGGAGACAAGTACCGTTGCCGGTTGTAGTTAAGGTAAGGGTCACTGTTCCTGCATCAATCTCATCCTGAGAGGGGGTATAAGTCGCGTCCAGTGAAGTGCTTCCTGTATCAAAGCTTCCTGTTCCACCGCTCCATATACCTCCGGTGGCTACAGTCACTGATCCGTCCAGAATCACCTCGGGAGTATTGTCGCAAACTGTTTGATCATCTCCGGCATCTGCTGTCGGAGCAGGAGTAAACGTCACCAACACTACATCGCTGACGGCAATGCAATCACCATTGTCCGTAGAGGTAAGGGTAAGGCTGATACTTCCGTCTTCGATTTCGTCGGCAGTGGGTGTGTACACTGCATCGAGTTCGTTTTCGTCCGGAGTGAAAGTACCGTTTCCACCTGTCCATGTTCCACCGGTTGCAACGGTAACACTTCCGTTCAGTGCGATGTCAGCATTGTTGGCACAAACAGATGTAGCTTCACCTGCATCAACAGTTGGAGTGGGCGTAAATTCGATTTCTACAACATCCGAAACAGAAGTACAATTTCCATTGCCAGTGGTGGTGAGCGTGAGGGTTAAGGTTCCGGAATTGATTTCGTTTTGAGTCGGTGTATAGACTGCATCCAGTTCAGTAGGTGCATCAGAATAAACACCGTTTCCGCCGCTCCAGATTCCTCCCGTTGCAACGGTAACTGCACCATCGAGTTGAACGGTTGCATTGTTGCTACACACTACTATATCATCACCGGCGTCGGCAGTAGGAGCAGGGGTAAATGTAAAATTAACCACGTCGGTAACAGGTAGACAGTTACCGTTTCCGGTTGAGGTAAGTGTCAGCGTTACAGACCCACTTTCAATTTCATCATTGGTGGGTGTATACACTGCATTCAATGCGTTGATGTGTGGCAGGTATCCGCCGTTTCCACCGCTCCAGGTACCACCTGTGGCAATGCTTACAGAACCATCGAGGTCGATTTCGGCATTGTTTTCACACAATTCCTGATCATCCCCGGCATTTACTATCGGTGAAGGAGTAAAGAAAATAGTCATTTGGTCCTGTACGGGCTGACAATTTCCGTTTCCGGTA
>CAZJLZ010000509.1:0-5566 GCA_964546775.1 uncultured Cryomorphaceae bacterium
TCAGGTTCGGCAGAAACATGCTTCCTCCATTACAATTGCGGATCAGATTTCTTCGGATTCGGCATACGATCATCTCGTTTCAGAAGAATTGCACGGTAAAATCAATGCCTCAATTGATCAATTGCCCGAACAATGCCGCCTGGTTTTTAAATTGAGCCGTTTCGAAGGCTTGAAATATTCGGAAATCGCCGATCAGCTTGGAATTTCTATTAAAACCGTCGAAAATCAAATGGGCAAGGCTTTGCGGCGTATGCGTGATGAACTGCACGAGTACCTTCCGGTGCTTCTCATTCTTGGATTCTTCAACCTATGAATTTTTCCAAAGAACATATCGACGAATTGATAGGTAAGTATCTCTGCGGTGAAGGTACTCCCGAAGAAGCAATTTTCCTGGATGAATGGAGGCAACAGAGTCTGGAAAACGAACGGCATTTTACCCATTCAGAAAAACTTTTTCGCGTCCTGAAAGGTGAATCTAATGTCCTTTTCTTCAATGCCGATCAGGCATGGGAGCATGTGCGATCTCAAATTGCTGAGCAGAAATCGTCTGGTCGAATTATACCAATCAAGTCATTTCCATGGCGGGCAGCGGCATCCATCGCTATTCTCATTGCGATCGGAGTCGCCGTATTATTCCTGCTTCAGCCTTCGAACATAGAGGGAACGATTACCAGCACCGATCATATTATAACCGACACATTGCCCCAGGGAGACATCGTGCACCTCAATAGGCAAAGCTCTATTCAATACGTTTACGATCCAAAGCAGAATTCCGCAAAAATTGCACTGGAGGGAGAAGCCTTTTTCGACCTTAGAAATCCTAAGCAAACAACAGTAGTGCACAACGGATCTTTGATGATTCGCGATATCGGTACAAAATTTAACGTTCGCGCACAAGCCCATCTTGATACCGTTTTGGTGACGGTTCAGGAAGGTGAAGTGAAGTTGTATACGCAGAAAAACGACGGTATTTCTGTCAAGGCAGGTGAGTCTGGATATTATATCCGATCTGCCCGGACGTTTGAAAAAACCACCTCATTTTCATTGAACGACCTGAGTTGGAAAACCCGCAATTTTCATTTCAACAATGCAACATTACTGGAGGTAGCGAACACTTTGAACGCTGCTTTTGAGACTCGCTTCATCATTGAGCAGCCTGTGGAGCATTGCAGAATTACGGTACAATTCTATAACGAGCAACCCGCACAGATTGCAGAAATCATTGCCGAGACACTCGGGTTGGAATGGGTCATGGAAGAAAACAAAATCACGTTAAAAGGATCAGGCTGTGCACAGTAAATTGCTTTTGTTCATTTATACTTTTTCCGTTCTGGGCGGGTTGGTTGCGCAAACTCCGGAAGCTCCCATTCTCGAAAAAATGATCTCGATTGAGTTCGACCAGGATCCACCCGAAAAGGTGCTGGAACGGATTTCCAATCTCGGAGATTTTTCTTTTTCGTTCAACCCGGCACTGATCGAAAACCATGGTCCTGTTTCTCTTCGGGTACAGAACAAATCCATTCGTCTGGTGTTGGACATTGTTTTTGACGGAAAATTGATTTACAAGGAGAAAAAACGATACGTAATTCTTCTGCCCAATCCGAATCTCCCTGTTAGCGACGAATCAATTAATTATGTGACACTTACCGGTTATATCAATGATGCGCAGTCCGGTCAGCGAATTGCAGGGGCCACGGTATTCGAAAGACATACCCTGAGTGTCACCAACACCAATGGCTATGGTTATTACGAGTTGCGCATCAAAGATCCGAATCCACCTTTCGAACTGGCCGTTTTTAGAAATGGATTCCAGGATTCTACCTGGGTGGTGGAGACATTGGCCGGTGCACAACAATCATCGGTTATCCATTTGCATTCGCACACTTTCCCCGTTTTGCACAATAGCATCCAAAGACAAATTATACCGGTCAACAAACCCATAATAGACAGCATTTACGATCCGAAACCGCAGTGGATTCCGGAGGTTTCTTTGCGCGAGTTGGTAAGGTGGAATGTTACCGACACTTTGTCCAGAAAGTTGCAGATATCGGTAGTACCCTTTGTTGGTACCAATGGGTTGCTGAGCGGAAATGTTTCAAATGAGTACTCATTAAATGTCTTTGGAGGATATTCGATGCAAAATACGGTGCTCGAAGTAGGCGGAATTTTTAATAGCAACAGAGGAGATGTTTCCGGAGTTCAGCTTTCGGGCGTTGTGAATCTGGTCGGAGGTTGTACAGATGGCCTGCAGGTAGCCGGGGCAGTTAATATTACCAAGCAATCTTCGAATGGAGCAAGCATCGCGGGAGTGTTTAACATTCATGGCGAAGATCATTTTGGGCTGCGTGCTGCCGGAGTATTCAACTACACGCATCGATCTACCTCCGGACTTTCATTGGCGGGCGCATTGAACCACCAAAACGGGAGTTGCGATGGAGGTCAGATTGCCGGAGCGGTGAATATCGCGGTCAAAGGTGTCAAGTATGGCCAGTTGGCAGGCGCCATGAATGTGGCTACCGGCAACGTCGGAGTTGGACAACTCGCTGGAGCGCTCAATTTATGTTCAGGAGACCTGGAAGGTATTCAAATATCCGGCGCGCTCAATGTGGCCAAAAAAGTAAAAGGTTTTCAGCTCGGACTGGTCAACATTAGCGACACTATCAGCGGTGTTCCGTTCGGATTGCTCTCATACGTGCACAAAGGTTATCACCACGCAGAAATTTCAACCGATGAATCGTTTCGCATCAACGTCGCGTTTCATACCGGAGTTCATCAGTTGTACAATATTTTTACGGCCGGCGTAAATCCGGGGAGCGATATGGTATGGTACTATGGATATGGACTGGGAACATCCCCAAAGCTGGGCAAACGACTACATCTCAACATTCAGCTTACATCAAACTGGATCAACGAAGACGGACCGTTGACTTTTAATTTATTGAACCGCTTGCAGATTGGAGTAGATTACCGGTTCGCGAAGAATTTCTCTCTTTTCGGCGGAGGCGTTCTGAATGGTTTGTTGACAGAAATAGACCAGCCACTTGGCCATTTCCGAATACCCTCCGAAGAATACATTTATTACGATGAGAATTATTCCGATGAGTTCAACGCAAAGATTTTTCCCGGAATTCGCGGAGGAATCAGGATTTGGTGGTGATGAAAAGAGTATTCTATGGTACTCGCAGAATTAATGAAAATTAAATTTTTTGAAATCGAATAGGGGTAGATGCTGAAACAGTTGTCTTGATACCAAACAACTGAAAAAACATGTATCCATCTTATCAAATTAGCTTTGCTTTTCTATTTGCATTGATTGCCTTTTCGGCTCATGCACAAAACCCTACACAAACTATCCGGGGTCAGGTTCTCGATCATGTATCGCATGCCCCTCTACCCGGAGCAACAGTGATGATCCTTCAATCTGAACCGATGATTGGCACCACCACAGACCTCGAAGGAAAATTCAACTTGCAGAATGTTCCGGTAGGTCATTACAACATCGGTATTTCCTACATCGGTTACGAAGAGAAAGTCCTGTCTAACGTGCAGCTCAATGCCGGAAAAGAACTGATACTGAATGTGCAGCTCGAAGAAAATTTCCATACAATGAATGAAGTGGAAATCACAGCGCGTTCTACAAAAGGTCAGGCATTAAATGAAATGGCTACGGTAAGTGCGCGGTCGTTTTCCGTAGAAGAAACTCAGAAATTTGCAGCAGCAGTGAATGACCCTGCGCGTATGGTTTCTTCATTCGCAGGGGTCGTTCAGACCGACGATGGCAACAACAGCATTTCTATCCGCGGAAACTCGCCCAACGGTCTACTTTGGCGCATGGAAGGTGTGGACATTCCCAACCCCAATCACTTTGCCAACGTCTCCAGCAGCGGTGGAGGCATCATGATCCTCAGTGCTCAACTGCTTTCGAACAGCGATTTCCTCACCGGTGCTTTTCCCGCACAATACGGCAATGCCCTCAGCGGTGTGTTCGATATTAAACTTAGAAAAGGAAACAACGAAAAGCGGGAATACACCATTCAGGCAGGTGTGCTCGGAATCGATGCGGCTGTAGAAGGTCCAATCTCAAAAGACTACAACGGATCATACCTGGTCAACTACCGATATTCCACTCTCACACTGCTCGGCCATCTCGGCGTAGACCTGTTTGGCGCTACCACCAATTTTCAGGATTTGTCGTTCAATGTGCATTTGCCCACTCAAAAAGCCGGAAATTTTTCTGTCTTTGGATTTGGCGGACTGAGCAATCAATCGGCAAAAGCCGAAAAAGACTCGACCGTTTGGGAAAGTAGCGATGACCGATATGATTCAAAATTTGTTTCAAATACCGGCGTGTTGGGTGTAAAGCACGACCTCGTTCTCAATGCCACCACGCTTTTGCAAAATTCTGTCGTAGCTTCAGCAAACGAAAACGGTTTTGACGTAAGCCGGCTCAACGACAACTATGATGCGAACCTACTCTATTCCGAAAGATTTGTGAATACTCGGATTTCCTACAACGCCGTGCTAAGCAAAAAATTCAATGCCCGGTTGCACATGAAGTCGGGCGTGTACCTCAACCGCATGGGTTATCAGGCCAATCAAACAGAAAGGGACACAGTAGCTTCAATAGACGAGTTGTTGATCAACGCGGACGGAAACACGTGGCTCAGTCAGGCTTTCAATCAATGGAGCTACCGATTGAGCGAGAAACTGACCTTAAACGGCGGCGTGCATTTACTCTTCTTCCACCTCAACGAAACCTCTTCTTTGGAGCCGCGATTCTCAGCAAAATACACCATTGATCCCACCAAAAGTATCAGTATAGGCTACGGTCTGCACGGCCAAACCCAACCGCTGCCCAATTATTTCTACACCGCAACACTTCCCGACGGCAGCGTGCTGAAACCCAACGAAAATCTAAAAATGACCAAATCGCATCACTTTGTTGCCGGGTATTCGCAAGCGATCAAGGAACACATGCACGCCAAAGCCGAGGTGTATTACCAACACCTGTTCAACATCCCGATCAGTAACGATCCCAACAGCGCTTATGCATTGATCAACCAGGAATGGGGGTTTGCCACAGAGCCTTTGGTGAATAAGGGTATCGGTAGAAATATTGGAGTAGAAATTACTGTGGAGCAATTCATGAACAAAGGATTGTACTACCTCGCCACGCTTTCGTTATATGATTCAAAATACCAGGGGGCAGATGGTAATTGGTACAATACCCGATTTAATGGAAACCGGGTGTTTACTTTTACCGGAGGCAAGGAATTTCGCCTGGGCGGCGGAGATATGCCGCGCACCTTGAGCATAAACCTGAAAACAATCTGGGGCGGCGGATTCCGAACTACACCCATCGATCTGGATGCGTCATCGGCTGTCGGTGAAACAATTGAAGTGGAACACAAAGCCTTTAACGATCAATTGCCCGATTATTTCCGCACCGATATTCGCGTGGCCATGAAGCGCCAGCGCGCGAAATCAACCCATACTTTGTCGCTCGACATCCAAAACGCCACCAACCGCCAAAATATGGGTGGTCAGTACTTCAATGATGAGACAG
>CAZJLZ010000510.1:0-7734 GCA_964546775.1 uncultured Cryomorphaceae bacterium
CTTGGCCCAAATTTGTTGGTTCTGGCGTTGGTGTTCTACCACAATATCTATCTGAAGCAATTCAGCAGAAGGGATCAATAGCTCTGCGGAAAAAGCATTGCACCACTTTTCAATTTCAAAAGGTGTATTCGGAGATAAATCGCACAACCCACCCTCATTGAGAAGGATATGACCCAGTTCATGAAAAAGCGTAAATGTTTTGGAATGAGGTTGCTCACTTCCCCGCTTGATCCCGATAATGGGAACAATGTCATTTACAATGGCGAAGCCCCGCAAATTGTCTCGGGTTAGACTCAATTGAAAGACAGCGACGCCCAATGACTCCACTTTTTCGATATACGCTTCGAGTGCGTGGTTGATATTGGTAATGGAACGAACAGCATCGAGTTGCAATATTTGGCGCACCTGAGCGGCTATATCCTGCGGACGATCCTGCATGGAAGCAGACAGTGAGAACTTCGGAAACGGCTGGCCCATCTCTTCCCGCAATTCTGTAAATGATTGAGCCAATGCGCGTGCTTTGCGCACCACCAAAATGGTTTTTTCATCAAAATTTCCAAGGTCCTTCGAATCTATGGTGCGTCTATCGGCCGGAAGTGGTTTCTCTGCCGGCGGTTCGCGCAGCAGCAAAGTGGCAATGGTTCGTTTGTACGCCTTGGAGATAGATTTTAGTTCTTCAACGTTGGGTTGTTTTTTCCCGGACTCCAGTTGTACAAGACGAGTTGAATTGATTTCTGTTCTTTCAGAAGCCTGATTGCGACTCATCCCAAGCGATTCCCGCGCCCAGATCAGGACGAGAGGATTGATATTGATATGAGGTTGCTCTGACATTTGTTAGCGCCGCAAAGATGCATTGAAATTAGAGAATTAATTTGATACGAATAGCGAGGTTAGCCCTTGACTCAGTTTTCTCTTTATTGTATGAGTATCTCACATATTCCTAAACAACCTTTCCGCAATCTGCATAAACTGCACAATGAGCTCGCGGTTGAGGCCGAGATCACTGCGCTTGATGAGCAGGTTGTTGCACTCGGGAGTGATGGCATTGCCGTTGCGAAGCTGACGGTGCGTGAGGCACTTGATGTGTTTTTTGGAGACAATGATGAAATAACTGTGCTGCCACGGATAATCTTCCGGAAGATCTTCAATACTGAATTTACCCGAACGGCGGAATTTCACTTCGACAAAGTGCAGCTTGTTGTTGATTGGATTCTGAACCACAAAATCCGGCATTGAACGGATTTTCTCTTTTACTGCTCCATACGTTTTTCGTGTGAGTTGCTCAATGCCCGGCACGCTGCGTTCCATGCCGTAGTGAAATACATTGAAACCATGCGCCAGGAACAGCTCCTGGATCAGCGTTTCAGCCACGCGGCCTTTGATGCGGTTGAGGTGAGAGTTGGTCATATATCGAATTTTTGATTGATTTCTTTCGACAATTGAAGGTTCAGGTGATTGTCTTTCAGGACATCTACAAATCCAATTACACATCGGTGTTCTTCATTGGCCCATTTCAATTCAAATTTGCCATGAAGATCATTCTGCCCCCGAGTCCGCGGATACAACAACAAACTCTTCCGTGCATCCCAGTGATGATTGTAAACATACATCTGCTTCAGATCATCATCGGCGGGTTGGCGGGAATCGATGACTTTCCACTTGGTATCTATGACGTAAAGAGTTTTGCCATCTTTTGATTTCAGCACAATGTCAGGTTTGATCACCTTGTGTTCCCAAAAGACTTTGCGGCGCTGGCCGAGTACCGTGTATTTATCCTTCAGATCACGTTGTAATTTGCGGAAGACAAATTCCTCCCACAGCGTGTTCATATCGAACATCAGTGCAAGCATATCATTGCGCCCCGAGCTCAAATCCGGTCGGAAATTCAGCAATAGGAGTTTGGCGATGTCCAACGCCTTGCGGTAGGTTTCGGTTTTGCGGTTGAAGACCACGCGGTCGAAGTGGGCGGCGTTGACTTTCATTCGCGAAACTTCCGGGAAATCAAGTTTCAGGCGGCCGATGTGGTCCATCAGCATCGGAGCATCCGTCAGGTGCCCGATCAGCAAAAGCGCCTCGTGTAGAATCCGATGAATCAGATGGTCTTTGTCGTACGTGGTGTGCCGCGTGTAAAAGCGCTCGCGGTGAACGGCATTCTTGCTCACGTGCTGCGAAAAAACCAACGCGCCCTTCAGCGCTTTCATCTGGCCTTCTTTTTTGCGGTATTTCTTAATCAGACCTCGGTGAAGCAGCATCTCCAGCTCCTTGAGAAACAATTCGAAATACAATTCCAGCACCGAATTGGCGCGGAGATTTAACGGCGCATTGCCGGTTTCCTTCGCTGTCAACAACGAGCAGGTTTTCAACATGTCGAGCAGCACCGATTGCCAAACCTTCTCGTCACCGTCTTTTCCCGCCTTCGGCAAAACTTCAATCGTCAGTTTGCCAATGTGAATAGCACCAACGTATGACTTGAACCGAACGCCGTAGGGAATGAGTTCGAAAAAAGGAGTGCGCTCGTTTTCTGAAAAGTAGCGCTCAAAGGCGCGGTGGTGTTCCTCCTTGAACTCCGATTGATGATTCCTGCCTTTTTTCCAGGTTATAGAATCGTATTCAAAAACCTTTATTGGCTCAGCTTTCGGCATCTTTAGATTCAGGTTTTTTCTCGTTGAGCAAAAGCTTCAAGGCTTTTTCCAACTCAATTTCGTCCGGTGGTAGAAGTTCGACCCGGCCCCCGTTTCCGTAGTCATCAGCCAATGACTCGTCAAAGCTGGCGAAGGAAATCTCCTTATCGTTGAGTTTTACAAAACCTTTGCCCAACACCATCCCGATTTTGATGTAATCGTGGTAGAAATATTCCTGTAGCAGCGGAATTATGCTATCGGTGAATACGCGCTTGAACGCGGTTTCGAATTGATCAGGATCGGTGTTTTTCAGGACCAGAAAATATGAATGACCAATGGTGTGATCACGATCTACGAGCACCTCAATACGCTCGTTGATGGTTTTCAGCACCTCTGAAACTGAAATGCCATTCCAGTCTTTATTTGATCCAAGTTCGTCCTCAATCAACTTGTGATTGGGCATCATTTCTTTAAACGTAAACCTACGACGCAGTGCCGAGTCTAGTGCCTCCACCGATCGGTCGGCGGTGTTCATGGTGCCGATAATGTAGAGGTTGGGCGGAACGCTGAAGGGTGCTTCCTTTTTTGAATAGGGGAGTTGTACACTTAAGGCGTTCAGCATTCCTTCACGCTTATCGGCTTCTATGAGTGTAATCAGTTCTCCAAAAATTTCAGCGACATTACCCCGGTTAATTTCATCAATGATCAGGACAAACTTCTTCGAGGTCTCTTTTTTGGTTTCTTGGTAATCGTGATTCTCTACCATATGTTTGGCAACTGCCTTTAGGTAAGATGGCCAGTCCTTGGTTTCGCCAGTGAGAAGATAATGTTCTATAAAGTCCTTTCTGATGACTGCCTCATGTGCAATTTCAGTGTTTGCATGAAATTTCAAATTTCCCTTAGAGTTTTCGTAAACGGTAAATTCTTTTGATCGTACCAATGTTTCCAACACAAGCCCGCCCCCATGCGCTTTTATTTCTTTCAAAAGAGATTTATATGACTTTTCGAAGTTGTTTCCAGATATTTTCGCGCTACGCGCTGCACTACATATTCTTTTGAAAATACCATCTTCTATGTCGTAGTTGATAGAGGAGTTATCTCCATCAGGTGGTATGGGCTTGATGCCTTCGATAAAATCCTCGTACGTCATGCTTTGGTGAAACGTCACAAACCGGATACGCCCTTCATCGACCAAGGCGTCGAACCGTGGTTTGTTGGCTTTGTGGTCATTGTTGGTGCCGTCAATTAGTGCAACGGCCCGATCGATCGTGTGGTAGGTCTTTCCAGTGCCGGGCGGGCCATAAAGGATTTGATTCAAAGGAGGTTTTTTGGAGGTCATGATGTCATTCTTTTCTGCGTTGGATTTTGTTTTCGCTCTTTGGTTTTCTTCTTCTTCGTATTCAATCTTTTCCTCTTTCCAGATCTGATCGAACACCACGTACAGCATATTCTGCACAAGCAGGTGGTGGGCGGGATCCAGTTGGGCCAGGTGAGTCGGCAAAGTTGACTGATGCTTTTGGACAAGTTCATCATCCGGTACCACGTGTTTCGCAAGGAAATCATTACACAGCTTTTGGTAGTGACTGTATTTCTGACCGGCTTTTTTCGCGTGGACGTTCATGAAAGAACACCACTTACCATAGAAGGAATCTTTGTAAGGAAAGTGCTTTTCGGGATGATTAAAGAACCAAAAGACCGAAAGAGTAAGTTCGTCTTGGCCACTGCGATTCCATTTCGGATGCCACTTCTGAAGCAATTGTGCACTTCGTTCTTTGCAGCCAGCAATCCGTTCGTCCACCGGAATAGACTCGTTCATACAGTACTTAAGGTATTCCCTCGATTCCTCGGGATGGTTGCGCATCAGACCTAGAAATGAAATGGCTTGTCCGGAAAGCAGGTTCTTGAATTTTACATTTTTCAAGACCTCTCCGAAATCATCTGCTTCCAGATCCCAAACCTTTTGAAAATTCTCGAGCAATTCCCACTTGTAAATCTCTTCCTGGTTTTTCTCTTCGCGGAGAAATGCCCGGTAAATCGTTTTGATCCGTTCTTCGGGCGAAGATTCAACATAAGCCAGAAATTCCTCCCGAGCTTCCGGATTAAAAATCACCTCCCATATCCACGGCCGGTGGTTTCGTTTGTATGGTGACTTGGGTGCAGCAACCGCATATTCGCGACTGGCGTCCAGAGAACGCTTTTTGAATTCCTCGCTGAGTTGTGCGTATTCTTCAACACGGCAATACACCAGTTGAGTTTGGTCGGCGAATTCAAAGTCGGATCCTTCAATTGCTGGCTCGCTTTTGATGTCAAAAGCCGGGTCAATATAAAACCGCAGCAGGGTGTCCTCTTTATCGAGATAAAAACCAGAAATATATTTTCTGCCGATGATGACAGCAAACCGCTTTTTATCAGAATCGTAGCGGAAGGTTAAAGCCAGCTTCTCATCTTCTTTCTGCGTACCGATGTAACGAAGTACCTCAGCGGCCAGATCAAAAACTGCATTCCAATGCGCACGCGGAACTTTGGCGATCCAAGGATACCCAAGTTCGGGAGATTGATAATCGAGGTGGTGCAGGGTCATTTATTGTTGGTCATGTTTCGAATGAAGGACGGTAAACATAATGAATTCACGCAAAAGGATTAAGTCAGTGGTGGAGGCAGACGAATCCCGACGAATGCAATATCGGCAATAAATACCGACAGTTTTTCATACATTTCGGCTCAATTGCAGTGGCTTTTGTGAAATCACAGATTAAATCTATTGTGCCACTTACCGAAAGTTTAGCTTAAAATGGCCGTAAAAAAATCAGAACTCTACAGCTCCCTCTGGAAAAGCTGCGACGAGCTCCGGGGAAGCATGGATGCCAGCCAATACAAAGACTACGTATTGGTTTTGCTCTTTATGAAATACGTGTCCGACAAGGGCGACCGCCTGGTGGATATACCCGAGGGAGGAAGTTTCAAGGATATGGTGAAACTGAAAGGCCAGTCGGACATCGGCGACCAAATAAACAAGATTATTGGCGCTCTGGCCAAAGCCAATGACCTCAATGGAATCATCACCGTTGCCGATTTTAACGATGACGAAAAACTTGGAAAAGGAAAAGACAAAGTCGACCGCCTGAGCAACCTCATCGAAATTTTTGAAAACGACAAATTGGACTTCAGCGGCAATCGGGCGGAAGATGATGATTTACTCGGGGACGCATACGAATATCTGATGCGCCATTTCGCCACCGAAAGCGGAAAAAGCAAGGGTCAGTTCTATACACCATCAGAAGTCTCCCGTATTATGGCGAAAGTAATTGGAATTGAGAACTCTACCAGTCCGTCAGACACGTTGTATGACCCTACATGCGGATCGGGTTCTTTACTGCTAAAAGCCTCAGATGAAGCTCCACATGGTATTTCCATCTACGGACAGGAAAAAGACAATGCAACCCGTGCCCTTGCTGTAATGAACATGTGGCTGCATGGAAAACCTTCAGCCGAAATTGTGCAGGGCAATACCCTTTCCGACCCTCAGTTTCAGGATGACAAAACGGGTCATTTAAAAACCTTTGATTACGCCGTTGCCAATCCTCCTTTCAGCGATAAGGCGTGGAGCACCGGGATGGATGCGGAAAACGACATTTTTCAGCGGTTTAACGGCTTTGGCCAGCCACCCAATAAAAACGGTGACTTCGCCTATTTGCTGCATCTGGTCAAATCGCTGAAAAGCAGTGGGAAGGCCGCTATTATTCTTCCCCTGGGCGTATTGTTCAGAGGCAATGCAGAGGCGACGATCCGGAAGCAAATCATTCAGCGGGGATACATTAAAGGCATCATCGGGCTGCCTCCCAACTTATTTTACGGAACTGGAATAGCCGCTTCCATCATAGTGATTGATAAAGAAAATGCCGACCAGCGCAAAGGCATTTTTATGATTGATGCCGGAAAAAGTTTCATGAAGGACGGCAACAAAAACCGCCTGTGCTCGCAGGACATGCACAAGATTGTGGATGTGTTCAACAAGCAGCTTGAGATTGATAAGTATAGCCGTTTGGTTCCGTTGGAGGAAATTGCCGATTCGAAGAACGATTACAACCTGAATATTCCCCGATACATCGACAGCCAGGAGGAGGAAGATATACAAGACATTGAAGCGCACCTGAAAGGCGGTATTCCTAACCGTGACGTGGAAGGACTGAATGAATACTGGAAGGTGTACCAAACCATGAAGAACGATTTGTTCAAGGCAAATTCTAGGCCTGGTTACTGGGAGCTGACTGTTGAAAAGGACGAAATCAAAAACACCATTTTCAGTCACCCCGAGTTCAACGCGTACAGCGCTGAAATGCAAAAGGTGTTTGATACGTGGAAAGAAAAGAACGAGACCTATCTGAAAGGACTGGAAGAAGCTTGCCATCCGAAGGCTGTGATTCACCGCATTGCGGAAGATTTGCTCGAAACCTATCACGGAAAGGCATTGGTGAACAAATACAACATCTATCAAATCCTGATGGATTACTGGGCCGAAGAAATGCAGGACGACCTTTATGAACTGTCTGCTGATGGTTGGAAAGCGGGAAATGAAGCGATGCGGCTGATGAAGAAAGCCGCCAAGAAAGGAGGCAAGGACAAAGAGATTGCAGGCATCGAAGGACTGGAAGGCCGTCTGATAACTCCCCAACTCATCATACAGGAATATTTTGCCGATGAACAAGCAGCGTTGGATGAACAAAATAACCAATTAGAAAGTGCCCGGGCCGAAATGAGCGAGATTGCCGAAGAGCATACCGGTGACGAAGGAATTCTGTCGGACGCAACTACCGAAAAAGGCAGCCTCACCAAAGGCTCTGTTAGTGCGCGGTTAAAAGTTGTAAGGGCAGAACAAAAAACCTTGCATTTATATGGTAAAAATGGCCGAATGGCCGCAGAACCCGTTGTTAACTACAGTGGTGTTCAAGATGAAGAAAATGCTGTAACAGAACTTGAATTACTGTTGAAGTATAGTAAGCTGCTCGATCAGGAAGCCAAACTCAAAGCCTCGATTAAAACCACAGAGCGGGAGCTGGAAGTTAAGGTGATCAAGCAATACCCAAAGTTGAGTGTTGAGGAAATAAAAACCCTG
>CAZJLZ010000511.1:0-4009 GCA_964546775.1 uncultured Cryomorphaceae bacterium
TCAGCTCTTCGAATACCGCCTCCACACACCAAAAACATCCGGCCCCAAAAACAGCAGTATCCAACCCATTCTGAATATTTTCTTGTTCACTCATTGATTCGTTTTTAACAGATTGTTCAACTGTGTTTCCACAATTACTCAATAGCAACAAACAGCCGAATAGAAATAAACTTTTCATAATTCTCGTGTAAAATTACAACTACCTGTCTGCATTTACATCATAATACAGAATCAGCTTCAAGAATTCAGCACTTCTCAGAATTTAGGATAATATAACGTGAAATTTCGCAATAATTATAATGAGATTGCTGACCTTTGCCATACCAAGGAAATGAAGAAATTATACTTATTTTTTATCCTGTTGGTGAGCACCTTTTCAGGATTTTCTCAGGACTGTGTAAAGATTGAAAGCATTCTTGTAGATGCCTGCACGATTGGAAATAGTTGTGGAAGCAGCGCTGCACCTTCTTGTAATTGCGAAGGGAAGAATGAAATGCTGCGTTTCAAAGTTGGAAACACCGCCAAGTCCGTAGACGATTTGATCATTAACTGGCCCAACAATAGTTTTCAAGGTATTTGCCAAAACGCTGCTTCTGCAGATAATACTGCTGAATTAAACAGTACTATTGAATCCTGTGGTTGGTTGGTAGAGCCTGTAAACGGATTACTTCCGGCAAATTCACAGGTTTTGGTCATTACCTCTACCGACATGTGCACAGCATCCAATTCATTTGCCAACCTGAGCGATACTTTAATTATAATTTTTCAGTGCCCTGGAAATTTCACCGGTCATTTTGCGAATTACGGTACCGGGTTTCGCACAACGACCATCAGTTTTGGAGGAGGATGTACGAGTACAGCGTCTTACAACCGAGCATTGCTGGAATCAGAATTCGGAACCAATATGGCTGCCGACGGTGCCACCGTGGATTTCCCGTCCGTTGGTTCGCCGATCTATTATAACAATGGTTGCAATGCACCTGTGCCGGCAGAGGTTGTTGATGCCGGTGAAGACATTGAATCCTGTCCGGACGACCCTTTTGAATTAGATGGATACCTGGAAGGTGATTTTACTGAATGGTACTGGAGCGGTGGTTCGGGTACATTTGATGATCCAAATACGCTGGATCCGGTATATACGCCCGGTCCGGCAGATGGCAACGGATTCACCCTAACATTAAACGCTGTGAATTGCAATGGACTTGTGACAGATGAAGTCTTCGTTTCTTTTCTCACAGAAGAAGTGCCGGTTATTTCACCCGACGGCCCATTGGAAATTTGTCCTGGCGAAACAATAGAACTGATTGCAACAGGCTCCGGACAGATTACGTGGAATACCGGTGATGTCGGTTCTGTTTTGATGGTATCTGAAGCCGGAATATACAGCGCTACACTTGAAGGGGCCTGCAGTAGCACCGAAGCTACGGTGGAAGTGATTGCTTCTACAAACTCCACGCTCAGCGTATTACCATCCGGTGAAGCATTGATTTGTGATGGGGAGTCTGTTCAGTTATCAGCCGTTGGTACCGGAGATTTTCTTTGGTCAACCGGATCGACTGATTCGGAAATTGAAGTCAATCTCCCAGGCGTATACACCGTCACTTTGACCAATAGTTGCGGTACATTTGAAGAAAGTATTTCGGTTTCTGTGCTCAATCCTCCCGTTCTGACTTTAAATTCGCCGTCGGAGATCTTGCTTTGTGAAGGAAACTCTGTCGTGCTCGAAGCCGAAGGAACAGGCAATTTTAATTGGAGCAATGGCGCAGAAACAGCATCCATTACCGTTTCTGATCTTGGTAGCTATACGGTTACACTCAGCAATGCTTGCGGGTCCGATAACGAAACGATAGAAGTACTGGATGGCGGCAGTCTCCCGAATGCCAATATTAATATTTCCGGAAATACGGCCATTTGTCTTGGCGAATCCGTGATACTAACCGCAGAAACCGCCGATGATTTTGTATGGAGCAATGGATCCAACGCAGAAGAGATTGAAGTGTTTTTTCCCGGCACCTATACCCTCCTGGCCACAAACCAGTGCGGAACTACCGAATCGGAAATTGAAATCACACAACTTTCCGTGCCTTTGGTCACTCTTTCGCCCGATCAAGCCTCTATTTGTCATGGAGAACCGGTTCAGCTGAATGCACTCAGCAGTTTGCCCGTAGTTTGGTCAACCGGTTCAACAGCCAATCTTCTCGAAGTACATTCACCCGGAGTATATTATGTTTCCGTTGCCAATGAATGTGGTTCGGATACCGCTTTTGCAGAAATACTGAGTGGAAACCCTTTGGCAGAATTTACTATCTCTTCAGATACAGGTTCGGCGCCGTTGGATGTATTTTTCACCAATCAATCGGACAATGCGGATTGGTATAACTGGTTTATTAATGACGAGTTGGCCGGAGACCACGAACATCTCAATTACACTTTTCACAAACCCGGCAATTATGAAATCACTTTGGTTGCGATGGATTCTTTGGGTTGCAGCGACAGCTATACTCTGGTTTTTCCTGTAGATGGTTGCGAAGATGCGATGGTGTACATTCCCAATAGTTTCACTCCGAATGGCGATGGTGTCAATGATTTATTCCGCTTTACCACAAGTTTCGTTGAGGATTTTGAATTGACCATTTTCAACCGCCTGGGAGCCATTGTCTTTTCTTCTGTCAACGGTGATCATTTCTGGAATGGCGACGACAACACCGGTTATTTTGTATCCGATGGAGTTTATGTTTATACCTTTCGCTATACCGGGTTCGACGGTGTGAAAAATGATATGAAAGGAACGATTACGATTTTCAGGTAATTCTTACTCCCGATAAAACTCCCTTACATCCTCAGTTAGTTTTTTCAGTTCGTGTTCGAGGGTGTACATCATATGTCCACCTTGGTAGTACTTCATCTTAATGTTCTCCCGAAGAGCCTCGTTGACGAACATGTGGTTGAGAGTGTATTCGGTAGCGAAATAAGGAGTAGCCAGATCAAAATATCCGTTGCAGACCAACACCTTTAGGTGCGGATTTTTATGAATGGCGTTGCGCAAAACGTGTGAGTTATCAAGAAAACGATTACTGGCTTTCCATAGTTCCACGGATGCACGTTGCCGGTAAGGATTTCATATACCATGTCGGTGTTGTCGAAATTTAATTCCCGTTTCAGATGATCATTGATAGCCATCGTGTAAGCACCGTATACCGATCGGTAGTAACTCGGATCGTAATCATAGCTTGTTCCCGCGGATTTATAATCGGTTCCTGTCACGAGGCCGTCAAACCGACCAACTGTTTTGTTCTCAGTGCGTAAAAGCTCCTTGGTAAACAACCGCGTGTCGATTCGAAAATGGTTGGATTCAATGAATTCCGGTGATAACCCGATGTACCCGGTTAGCTGTTGGGATAACATTTCACGTTCGGTATCCGTGAGTAGATCACCTTTCATCAAAGCGGTGATGTATTCGCCCGAAGCAAAACTTTCTACCTCGTTCAAAAAGGCTTGAAATTCCGGGAAAAGGTTTTTGTCAATTTTTCCGTGATGATAAGCGGTTGCCGCAAAACTCGGCAGAAACAACGCGTAAGGTAAATCGTTGCCGGTAGAGAAAGACAATGTCTGGAAATTCATAACCGCCGAAACGAGAACAATTCCATTCAGATACATGCCGTGTCGGTCTTGCAAATATCCTGACAAGCCTGCTGCCCTTGTGGTTCCATAACTCTCTCCTACCAGATATTTCGGAGAATTCCAACGGGCGTTTTGCGTAACGTAGCGATGAATAAAATCGCCCACGCTTTTGATGTCTTCATCGTATCCGGTGAATTCCTTTTTCTCGATATCTGTTGCAGGCCTACTGAAACCGGTTTCTACGGGGTCAATAAAAACAAGGTCTGTCTGATCGAGCCACGAGTATTCATTCTCTACCATTTCAAAAGGTGGCGGGGTGTTGAGTCCTTCTTCGGTCATCAACACGCGTTTTGGGCCGAGCGCTCCCATGTGCAACCACACCGAACTG
>CAZJLZ010000512.1:0-5905 GCA_964546775.1 uncultured Cryomorphaceae bacterium
CGGCTTCCGCAAAATGGGCGCTCATCGGACCTATCATGGTTCCGATGCTCATGCAGTTGAACATTTCTCCCGACTTGACTCAAGCGGCATATCGCGTGGGCGATTCCGTTTCCAATATCGTTACCCCATTGATGCCTTACTTTCCGCTCGTTGTAGTATTCTGTCAACGGTATGTTAAACGAACTGGAATTGGAACACTGGTCGCGATGATGATCCCCTATTCTGCCGTTTTCTTAATTTCATGGACCATATTTTTGTTGGTCTACTGGAAACTGGGAATTCCACTGGGACTCCAATCCAATTACGTATATCCATAGTTCATTTGACCTAAAACCATGAAAATTAATCTATTCATTGTCTCCCGAAATACCATGTCTGCATGTCTGGTGGTTCTGCTAACTCTGGCAGCCGGCATTCTGAATGGACAAAAACTTGACAACCATACGATTTGGGCAACCCCAACTTTTTATCCGGCATCGATCGGGGATATTCGATCTATGAACGATGGTGTGCATTACACCAAACTCGATCAATCTGGTGATCTGGTAGAGTTGAACAGATACGAATATCAAAACGGCGAAAAAACCGGTACCCTGGTCCCTTCGGATGTTCTGCCTGACAAGAAAAAGATCCAGGGTTATCAGTTCAGTTCTGATGAGCAAAAGGTTTTGTTGAAGACAGACATAGAAGGAATTTACCGACATTCTTATAAAGCGAATTATTATATCTACGACCTCGCTTCCGGAAAGACTCAGCCTTTGACAGATTTTGATCTGGGAAAACAAATGCTGGCCGACTTTTCTCCAGCCGGAAATCAGGTGGCCTTTGTTCGCGACAATAACCTGTTCATTCAAGATCTTTCTTTAAAAAAGGAAATACAGGTAACCACTGATGGCGAAATAAATAAAATCATCAATGGTTTTCCGGATTGGGTAAACGAAGAGGAATTCAGCTACAACAAAGCTTTTCATTGGTCGCCTAAAGGTACGAAAATCGCGTTTAGCCGGTTTGATGAAGAACAGGTAAAAGAATTTCAGCTTGCCTTTTACGGATCCTTGTATCCGAGGGAATATCGTTTCAAATATCCCAAAGCTGGTGAGGAAAATTCCAAGGTTCAGGTCAAAGTGTATGATCTGGAAACCGGAAAAACAAAAGACTGCAACCTGCCTACCAACGAAGAGTTCTATATCCCCAGACTGAAATGGACGCTCAACGATGACCAACTCAGTATTATGAAGTTGAATCGTCACCAGAATCATCTTCAGTTTCTTCTCGCGGACTTTAGCAAAGACCATCCTTTCGGAGTTGACCTCGAGACGATTTATGAAGAAAAGTCGAAGACTTATATCGAAATCAACGACAACCTAACCTTCCTTTCCAACGGTCGCCAGTTTTTATGGAACAGTGCAAAAAGTGGGTACAACCATTTGTACTTGTTCGATTTGAATGGGAAAAACGAGGTGGCCTTAACCAGTGGGGATTGGGAAGTTTTGGATTTTCTGGGTCTACACGAGGAACAAGGTCTGGTTTATTACTCGGCGGCAGAAGACAGCCCGTTGGAAAAATCGGTCTACCAGGTCAAGACCAACGGAAAAGGGAAAAAGAAACTCAGTGAGAAATCCGGATACAATTCGGCTATTTTCAGCCTGACTTATAAGTATTTCATCAACTCCCATTCCGATGCCAATACGCCACCGACAGTTACACTTCACAACGCATCCGGAAAAGTAATCCGGGTATTGGAGAACAACGATCGATTAAAAGATCAGTTGGAACAATACGAATTACAACCTAAAGAATTCTTCAAGTTTACTACCGAACGTGGTGATGAACTGAATTCCTGGATGATTCGGCCTCCTGATTTTGATGAATCCCAAAAATACCCCGTATTGTTGATTGTTTACGGCGGGCCCGGAAGCAATACCGTCAAAAATGCGTGGGGCGGCCACGATTACCTTTGGCAGAATTTGATGGCACAAGAAGGTTATGTGGTCGTTTCTGTTGATCCGCGCGGAACCATGTACCGCGGAACAGAATTCGGACACAGCACTTATATGGAACTCGGAAAACTCGAAACCGAGGATATGATCTCAGCGGCGAAATATCTTGGAGAACAATCTTATGTAGATAAAGACCGCATTGGGATCCAAGGCTGGAGCTATGGCGGTTATCTTGCTTCGCTTTGTATGACCAAAGGCGCTGAATTTTTTAAAGCGGGTATTGCCATTGCACCAGTTACCAATTGGCGTTTTTACGATTCTATCTACACAGAACGATTCATGCGAACACCGCAGGAAAACCCCGATGGTTATGACGACAATTCCCCGATCAACCATGTCGAATTGTTAAAAGGAAAATATTTAATAGTTCACGGATCCACGGATGACAACGTTCATTACCAGAATACTATGGAAATGACTACGGCTCTGATTAACGCCGACATACCTTTCGATCAGTTTATCTATCCGAATAAAAACCACGGTATTTACGGAGGCAACACCCGAAATCATTTGTTCAGCAAACTTACCGATTGGATCAACACCAACTTATAGTTCACATTTCTATATATTCGCGGCCATACATTTTAAAAAATAACCCATGCACGAGAATACAGTTCCGGAAAAAATAGACCCGAAAGCAGAATTATTTGGCCATCCGGTCGGTCTTTATATTCTGTTTTTCACGGAAATGTGGGAGCGCTTCAGCTTCTACGGTATGAAAGCTCTGCTTATTTTTTACCTAACGCAATATCATTTATTTACAGATACTGACGGAAACCTGTTGATCGGTAGTTACGCTGCCCTGGTGTATGCGATTCCGGTGGTGGGAGGTTTTATTGCCGATCGGTATCTTGGATTCAGAAAAGCAGTAATATTCGGAGGAATACTACTGGTATTGGGTCACTTGGGTATGGCCTACGAAGGTAATGCTGCAACTCGATCTATGACTGGTGATATTGTTCGGGATAATTTCGCACTTCAGGTTTTTTACTTTTCACTGGCATTGATCATTATGGGAGTTGGATTTTTGAAAGCGAACATATCCTCTCTGGTTGGTGAATTGTACGCTGTGGGAGATAAAAGGCGTGATTCCGGATTTACCATTTTCTACATGGGTATCAATCTTGGTTCATTCATGGCTACGATACTTTGTGTGTGGCTGGGTGAAGCTTACGGTTGGAGTTATGGATTCGGTGCCGCCGGTATTGGTATGTTTCTCGGATTGGTCACCTTTATCTATGGCAAAAAACATTTGCACGGCAACGGAGAGCCTAAAGATATGGTGAAGTTGCAATCAAGAACGAAAGTCGGCCTTACACAGGAATGGGTCATTTACATTCTTAGCATTGTCGGTTCTGTGGTGATCTGGCAAATGGTTCAAAGTCATAGCATAGTAGAGAAATTATTGATTATAGCGGGTGCTGCGTCGCTCATTTACATTACCTATTTCGCCATTACACAATTGGATAAAATTGGCCGTGAACGCCTGCTCGCGTTAACCATTCTCATCATTTTCACTGTGATTTTCTGGGCTTTGTTTGAGCAAGCCTATACTTCTCTCAACCTGTTCGCTGACCGTGTAATGAACCGGGATATTTTTGGAATCACCATAAAAGCAGGTCAATACCTGAGTCTGAACGCCCTCTTCATCATCATCTTTGCTCCGGTCTTTGCCTGGCTGTGGATCAAACTTGGCAAATACAATCCGAACACGGCCGTAAAATTCTCGCTGGGAATCATTCTGGTAGGACTCGGCTTTGGCTCGTTGGTGTTAGGTATCAATATTTCTGACATGGGTAAAGTTGGTATGATTTGGTTGATACTCGCCTACCTGTTGCACACCTGGGGAGAATTGTGTCTGTCACCGGTTGGTTTGAGCGCGGTAACCAAGCTTTCACCGGCACGAATTGTAGGGTTTATGATGGGAGTTTGGTTCCTGGCCACTGCCAGCTCTGAGTTCATCGCATCGATTCTGGCCAATATTGCGTCTATTGACACCACCAACGGAGAAGCACCGGACTTGAATCTCGCAAAGGCCACTTATCTCAAGCTTTTTGAATATCTGTTCTATGCCGGCCTCGGATTCGGCCTCCTCCTGCTCATTATATCTCCTATTCTGAAAAAATTCATGCACGGCGTGGATAAAGAAATCAACAACTAACAAACGTTATGAGCGTTGATAGAGATAACTTATTCAAATCTACCGTCCTCGGTCATCCTTCCGGGTTATTTGTTCTGTTCTTTACAGAGATGTGGGAACGATTCTCGTTCTACGGAATGCGTGTGTTATTGGTCAATTTTCTGACCATGGCCATTATAGGCGTCGATTTTCCGGGCTGGGGCTGGACTACAGAAAACGCCGGAGCCTTATACGGGACATACGCTGGATTGCTCTACCTCACCCCCATATTAGGCGGCTATATTGCTGATAAAATAATTGGTTATCGCTGGGCTGTTGTTGTTGGATCGTTGATCATGACACTCGGACATGCTGCAATGGCCATGGAAACAGAGTTTACATTGTACATGGGACTCGGGTTATTGGTGGTCGGAACCGGATTTTTCAAACCCAACATCACTTCAATTATTTCCGAAATGTACGTGCATCTTCCTCAAAAGAAAGATGGCGCTTACACTATTTTTTATATGGGTGTTAATGCCGGTGCATTTTTCGGAATGATGTTGTGCGGTTATCTGGCCGAACGATTGGGCTGGAGCTGGGGATTTGGATTGGCAGGTATTTTTATGCTACTCGGCACACTTCAGTTTTGGCTCGCAAAACCTCTGTTTGGCAAAATCGGAGGTGTGCCTGAGAAAAACGTTGCAATTGTCGTTTCCGAAGAAGAAAAGAAAGATTATAAAGTCAATCCTTTCACCACGTTAGACAAAGTCTTAATAGCCGCCTGTTCCGTGATAGGTTTGCTTTATATTATCAACGATCCGGTATCCAAAATTGGAAGCGTCAGCATTTTACCACAAAAGTTTTTTGTCGACATGCAATTTGGAGGGGAACCCCTTTCCGGGGCGGTCGGTTATGCAATTTTAGGTTTGGTCCTTTTTCTGATTCTCGTTGTAAGTCGGATCATCCGATACAGCAGAGCTGTCAGAGATCGAATGATAGCTGTTGTTATCTTTGCCATTTTCACGGTTATCTTCTTTATTTCATTCGAGCAAGCGGCCTCTTCCCTGGTTTTGTTTGCCAGAGATTCGGTAGATCGAGTTCTTACAGGAACTGCCGCACTTTCCTTCAATATTATTAACGCACTTCTGACAATCATTCCCCTGGGAATTATAACGTGGGTATTGATTCTTTTATGGAGACAAACCTATAAGAAAATACCGGGGTCTAATATTGTGCTGATGATTTGTTTCCTTGGCATCTGGGCAATGGTGTTGTGGATGTTGTATCGGGAGTTTTCTGGTGGCGATGTTGAAATCACCGTTTCATGGTTCAGTATTCTCAATTCATTTTTCATCATCGCATTTGCTTCGTTTTTTTCCAAATGGTGGGAGAGCAAATACAATCCATCGGTTGCATTTAAGTATGGAATCGGTCTGGCATTGGTGGGCGTCGGATTCGGATTACTCGCTTTTGGTTCAAATAATTACGGAGACGGAATCAAGGTTAGTATGGTTTGGCTCATCCTGGCCTACCTGTTTCATACGTTGGGAGAACTGTGTTTGTCCCCAGTAGGATTGTCGTACGTCAGCAAATTGGTCCCCGGTAGAATGATCGCTTTGATGTTTGGTATGTGGTATCTGGCAATTGCAATTGGTCAGAAACTGGCTGCCTCACTTGGGGGGATGGTAGATCAGATCAAGGAAGAATACAGTCTATCCGCCTTTTTCCTGATTTTTACAGTCGTATTATTCGTCTCGGCAGTCGTAATTTCTTTGTTACATCC
>CAZJLZ010000513.1:0-3227 GCA_964546775.1 uncultured Cryomorphaceae bacterium
GAGTAGTGTTTTATCGCAGAAGTAAAATCTCCCTGGTCGGCTTTGATGACACCGAAATTCTCATAAGCCCTGGCGTTTTCACCATCCAGTTCCAAGGCTTTCGCGAAATCTTCTTCGGCCCGAGCAAATTGTTTCATACTTCCTCTCAAAGTTCCTCGCGCAACGAAATATTTGGACTCTTCTGAGTTGATTTTGATTGCATCATCGTACTTGTCTAAAGCTTTTTCGGGTTGTTGAAGATAATTCCCATAGACAATTCCGAGGTTGTAATGCCCTTCGTGAAAATCGGTTTTTCTATCAATTGCAGCTTGAAGTTGTGGCAGAGCATCATTGGCATTTTTTTCAGAAAGGTGGAAAAGTCCGAGGACGGCATAACCGTGGTAATTTTCCGGATATTTCTCAACTACGTCGGCAAACAAGGTGTGGCTGTTGGTCCAGATGGCTTTGCGATTGCCGGTTGCCATTGCTGCGGGGATCGCCAATAAACCTGCTATCAAAAGAAACTTGATGTTCAATGAAGGCGATTTCTGTTCGTCTTTCAATAATTTCAATAATAACGTAATCAGCGTAAAGAACAGTCCGATGTAAGGGAGATAAACGTACCGTTCGGCGACGATTGTTCGTCGTCCCGGAACCAGCACCACGAGCCCGATGGTCAAAACAAAAAATGCCAATCCAAAGAAGTAAGGGCGGCGGATGTTTTTGATCAGAATTCCAGGAAGTACGACGACGATAATCGTAACGGGGGCAAGGTAATATTGCCACGGAAGCGAATCTCCGACAGGGAAATAATGTGCTGCCGAAAGTTTCAACGGAAGCAGGGATTGCACGAGATAAAAATGCATGCTGTACAAAATGTACACAACACGGTCCAATGGGCTGGATACTGTATCGAGCTCAATTTCCGAAGGTTCGGCATACGACAATGCGACGATTCCAAAGATCAGCGAAAGGGCAAAAAACGGAACTTTTTGAATCAGCGATCGGAGCCATTTTTCCTTTCCGTAGAGATAATCCATAGCGAGTAAGGCCAATGGAAACGTCACAGCCATCGATTTGCTCAGGCACGACAACAGCATCAAAACCAAGGCCAGCGCGTACATCGTTTTTTTATCCTGTTCCTGGAATTGTCGGTAGACGAGCAAACCTCCAATGAAAAAGGTGGTGAACAACAAATTGCTTCGCGTTGAAATCCAATATACCGTTTCGGCCTGCATCGGATGGATCGCGAAAAACAAAGCGAGTATGGTTGCCGCATCCGTTCTTCCAAACAGCTTTATTCCCAACAGCCAGACGAGAAACACGTTCAGCAAATGAAGCAAAAGATTGGTACTGTGATAGCGACCGGCGTCTAATCCGGCCAATTGAAAGTCGAGAGCATAGCTCAATGAAGTGAGAGGCTGATACATTCCGATCACATAACCCGAAAACATCGTTTTCAGATTTTCTGCGGACAATTCTTTGATCGTTGAATTATTGACCACCTGCTCGTGATCGTCCCAGTGCATTTGAAATCCTAGATTACCAACCCCGGCAAAAACCAGAATTGTGATGAACAACACTGCCGCAATCCAAATGAATTTCTGTAGTCCTTCTTTTGTCGGGCCAGGTTTTGAATGATGTATTCGTGATTTTTTGCTCAACTGAACATAGATTTCTGGTGGCGTAAAGCAACAAAAGTTACGGTCTGCGAAAAAGGCAACGCGTAAATTTGATCAAAACTAAAATCAATCTTATGAATTTGATGAAAATATTCGGCTTAAAATCCGGTGGTGATGAAATTGCGGCAGCATTGCAGAATAATGCCGTTATCGTTGATGTTCGGACTACCGCAGAATTCAAACAAGGACACATCAAGGGATCTGTCAATATTCCGCTTGACCGGATTGAGAAAGAGACCGATTCGCTTTATAGCAAAGGAAAGCCGGTGATCACCTGTTGTCAGAGCGGTATGCGCAGCGCAACAGCGGCAAAAATTCTGCAGTCGAAAAAAATTGAAGCCGTCAACGGCGGAGGATGGCAAATGTTGAATTCTACCGTATCGGATAAGCGGAATTCATGATATAAAGCGATTTTTAGGGAGAGCACCCACTCGCATCTTTCTAACTACCTACCCATCCACCCGCTCGCCTCCGAGTGGGTGTTTTAATGTATAATTTATTATATTTAAATCCCTAATTTCATATAAATGAGCGAATTCCGACGAACTACACCTGATGACCTCTATTTTGTTACGCTCACTATTATGGGATGGATTGCTCTGTTTAACCGCACTTCAAATAGGGATATAATAATAAACAGCCTGAAGCGAGGTCAGGAACGTGAATCGTTGGAGATTTTTTGTTATGTCATCATGAGCAATCATCTTCATATGATATGTAGGAGGGTCGGAGCCGATTTGAAAGAGTTTATTGGAAGGTTCAAAAGCTATACTGCCAAAGAAATGATCAAATCGATTCAGAGGGATCCGAGGGAAATAAGAAAAGAGTGGATGCTTCGCGAATTCAGGTATTTTGCTCAACAAAGTTCACAATACAGAGATTTTCATGTCTGGCACTACACCGATTATCCTATTCTTTTGTATAACAACCAAATCATTGATCAAAAGCGCGACTATATTCATAACAATCCCGTACGCGCCGGAATAGTTACTGATCCTACGGCTTATTTGTATAGTAGTGCATGTCCGGATAGTCATTTGAAGGTGATGGAGATATAAGTGGTTAAGCATTGTGTGGTTCAATAGCCGTCACTCGCCGGAGGCAAGCGACTTAATAAAACCAGTCGCTCGCCTCCGGCGAGTGACGTGAAATGTGACGATTTAAGTTTCACCCCACCATCAAATTACATCCTCTTACGTCGCTGTAGTCAAACCGCCCGAGCACTTCAAAACTGCCATCCTCCGAAACTCGTCCGAGGTCGCTCGTGGCAATAAACGCGCACGAGTCGATGTTCGCCAAATCAATAACATTGATGCCACCGGTTTTGCCGGTGCAATATTTCATCGGGTCATCCTGTTCACGCACCATCACCTGCATCCACGGCGGACTGCGGAATTTACCGTTGCCCGAGGAGTAAGCCTGTGAAAGCAGTTCTGTCATTCCATATTCCGAATGGATTTCATCCACACTAAAGGCCTTACGCAACTCTCCGTGAAGTGCCTCGCGGGTCATTTCCTCACAACGTCCTTTCATGCCTCCGGTTTCCATAATAATGGTCCTGGACAA
>CAZJLZ010000514.1:0-3026 GCA_964546775.1 uncultured Cryomorphaceae bacterium
CAACAACAACGAAGGAAGTCTGCGGCTTTTTGAACGCGCAGGTTTTCAGCAGGTAGGCTGTAAAAAAGATTGGATCAAACAACGGAATGGGTATCGCGACCTTATATTGTTGCAGCACATATTTTGATGGATGGGAAGGAAAAAACGAAAGTTGAGTAGCTGGAAAAAGGTTTTGTTGCTGGCGTTACTAATTGTAATTGTTGTGGGAGGTGCCAAGTTGTTTTCACTGTATCAGAAAATATATTGGCCGAATGTCAATTTATCTGAAGACCATGCCCACTTCTACATTCCCAACGGCTCAGACTTAGAACTGGTAGCAGGCTTACTCGAATCGCAGGGAGTAATCATCAACAGACATTCATTCGAGTGGCTCGCGGAGCGGAAAAACTATCGCGGAAATCTGATTGTTCCGGGGAAATACCAGTTGAAAGACGGCATGAGCAACGACGCCCTTATCGACCACTTGCGCGCCGGAAACGGTAGGCTCGAGGTGAAAGTTACTTTCAATAACATTCGTACCCTCGCAGAGCTGTCGGGATTGCTTGGAAATCGGCTGGAACCTGATTCAACTGAGATTTTGAATTATTTGCACCAACCTGAAATCATGGGTCACTATGGTTTTAATCACGAGAATTTCATTACGATGTTTATTCCCAACACCTACCATTTCGACTGGGCGACCCGCGTAGAAGAAATAACCGAGAGAATGGCTTCAGAATATCGCCGTTTCTGGACGGCAGATCGCAAGCAAAAAGCCAAGAAACTCGGTCTTAGTCAGTCCGAAGTGGTTACTCTGGCCTCTATCGTCCAGGCAGAGCAACGTCTGCATTCCAGCGAGCACGCCCGGATAGCCGGGCTTTATCTCAACCGTCTCAAAAGAGGAATGAAACTACAGAGCGACCCGACTGTAATATACTCGCTCGGTGATTTTACGATCAACCGGGTGCTGCACGAACATCTGATTATCGAGAATGCATACAATACCTATCTTCACACGGGATTGCCCCCCGGACCGATTTTACTCCCGGATATTTCCACCATTGACGCCGTACTGAATGCCGAGCAGCACAACTATATCTTCATGTGTGCGCGTGAAGACTTTTCTGGATATCATTATTTTGCTACCAATCTGCGCGAGCACAATAACTTTGCACAGCGCTATCGGCAAGCCCTCAACAAAAGGAAGATTTACAAATGATCAAAATCAAATTCGGAACAGACGGCTGGAGAGCAATCATTGGAAAAGAATACACTTTTGAAAATGTTCATCGGGTGACCGAAGCAGTGGCGCATTGGTTGGATAAAAACCATCCCGAAGCCACCGTTGTGTTGGGATACGATTGCCGATTCAACGCCCACCTATTCGCGGATGAAGTTGCTAAATTGCTTGCCCATAATGGTTTTAAAGTGCTGCTGGCCGACAACTTTGTTTCTACCCCGGCAGTTTCGCTGGCAGTATTGAAGCATAAAGCCCAGCTTGGAATTGTCCTCACAGCCAGTCACAATCCTCCCGAATATGGCGGCTACAAATTGAAAGGTGATTTTGGCGGCCCATTACCGGAAGCACAGGTGAAAGAAATCGAATCGCTCATTCCCGATAATCTGCGGGTAGATCCCGATGCGATCTTTTTGAACGAACTGATTGCTGAGGGAAAAATTCAGAAAGTCGATCTGGAGAAAATGTATCTCGATCACGTTCGCAACAATTTTGATCTGGATGCCATTGCGAAATCCCGTTTCAAATTTGCTTTTGATGCGATGTACGGATCGGGGCAAAGGGTCATTGCTGCTTTATTGCCGGATGTAGTGACGCTGCACGGCGATTTCAATCCGTGGTTCGAGGGGATATCACCCGAACCCATTTCAAGAAATCTCCAGGAGTTTCAGAATTTGCTCGCCAACGGTGATTTTGACTGCGGGCTGGCCACCGATGGTGATGCAGACCGTATCGCATTGGTTGACTCCAACGGTGAGTTTATCGATGCGCACCACGTCATTCTTATCCTGATACACTACCTGCATCATTACAAGAAAATGACCGGTGATGTGGTTACGGCAGTATCATCTTCTGTTAAGATTGCCAAACTCTGCGAACATTACGGTTTGCACCTGGATGTGGTCAAAATCGGATTCAAACACACCAGCGAACTGATGCGCATAAAAGATATCCTCGTTGGCGGCGAAGAATCCGGAGGCATTGCGGTCAAAGGCCATATTCCCGAAAGAGACGGTATATGGATGGGATTGGTCATCTGGGAGTTCATGGCAAAATCCGGAAAGTCACTGCGCGAAATCATCGATGAAATCTACGCCATTGTAGGTCCTTTTGCCTTTGAACGCAGGGATCTGAAACTTCCGAACGATGAAAAAGAACGCATTGTTCGCGATTGTGAAAACAACCATTTCTCTGCCTTCGGATCATATTCCGTCAAAGAAGTCGACCGCACCGATGGGTTTAGATTCATTCTATCTGAAGACAGTTGGGTGATGATTCGTCCATCCGGTACCGAACCGGTATTGCGGATTTACGCGGAAGCGCCGGACCGAAAATCAGCAATTGAATTGATCGACGCGACAATAGCCGAAATCCGCGGTAATTAAACGAGTACAATTTCAGAATTGCAAAGTTGCCTGATATTCCGCTACGTTGTTCCGCTCATCGGTAACGCGCAATACGAAGTTTCTCTTCCCAGGAGCAATTTCCCCCGGAACCACATGGTGTGTCAGTTTTGAATTTTTTGCATCGAACTCCATCAATATCCATCTGCCGTCTATGCGCGCGTCAAAATGTTTGATGCCGGAAAGATTGTCGCTGATTTTAAAATCCATGGTTTGAATCCCCGCCATGGATTTGCCGTTGGCGACATTGATCGGGCGTATGGTCGGTGGAGTGGTGTCTGCCCGAACGGTATAATCTCCGAATTCCTTCACCCGCGTTGAAATCCAGCCGTCTTTATATCGTCCACCACGGGCGCTGTGGTAATTTTTTCCGGTGACTCTGGTCACAATAATTTTATCTTCCAGCG
>CAZJLZ010000515.1:0-5047 GCA_964546775.1 uncultured Cryomorphaceae bacterium
CATATATCTATGACTGGAGCGGTGTTTTTAGCTTTGATTCTGCCGAAGAAGATGTGTCAGACCTTGAAGCAGGAGAATACTCGGTAATTATTGTTGACACCAATGAATGTACCTATACAATAAATGTCATCCTCACTGAACCGGAAGAATCACTGGAAATTCAGCTCAACTCAGAACCTGTATTGTGCAACAGTGGAAGCGATGGGTCGGTAACACTTGAAATTTCTGGAGGCACACCTGCCTATTCATTTGACTGGACAGGTCCAGATGGATTTAACAGCGAGGAACAGAATCTGAACGGGATTGCTGCCGGAGAATACATTGTTATGGTCACCGATACCAACGGATGTAGTATAGCCGACACCATTTCCGTTTCAGAACCAACGGCCATAGTAATTTCCGCAGAAATAGAAGATGCTACCTGCGACGCTTCCGACGGATCAATCGATATCACTGCTTCAGGGGGAACTGGTGACTTCACTTATTCCTGGGATTCGGGAGAAGACACTCCAACCATTGAAAATCTTTCAAGTGGAACTTATACTGTAACTATAACCGACGAAAATGGGTGTATTGAAGAATCAGAATTTGAAGTAGGTGGCGTCAATCCGCTTGAAATTGAATTCACAGCGCAGAACCTGTTGTGTCACGGCGATTCAACCGGCGAATTGTCGGCAAATATTCTTAATGCAGTTCCACCGCTGAGTTACAACTGGACAGGTCCGGATGGATTTGATTCCGAAGACCCAATTCTAATGGATCTGGCTGCTGGCACCTATACACTTACAGTAATCGATGGAAACAATTGTTCACTGACGGAATCTGTAGAAATTACTGAGCCCCAACAATTGACTCTGGATGAATTGTTCAGTCCTTATCCTGTTCCCGGCGTTGATTACAATATCTCTAGCCCGGGAGCAGATGATGGTTCTATTTTCTCTTTGATTATTTCAGGAGGATCCGGTGGCTATACTGCCGAATGGACTGGTCCGGATGGATTTGAGTCTTCGGCTTCAACCGGGCTGAATGGTCTCGTTGCAGGTACATACACTGTGGTTGTAACTGACGAAAATGGATGTTCAGTCTCCGCTTCGATTACTCTGACCGAACCTTACGATCTGGAATTGCCCAACGGAATTTCTCCGAATGGTGATTTGAATAACGACGCGCTTATAATTCGCGGAATAGAACTTTTCCCGGATAATGAACTCATTGTTTTCAATCGCTGGGGAAGTATTGTTTACACCGAAAACAATTACAAGAATAACACCCCATGGTACGGAGACAATCAAAATGGCACACTTCTTCCGGACGGGACTTATTTCGTGGTTGTTAAGATAAACACCGGTGAAGCCAGAGAGTTAAAAGGTTATCTGGAATTAAGACGATAATAACAGACCATCTGACAAATTATGGACAAAATGAAAAATCTTATCGCAATATTCATCGCAACCCTCACCCTTTCTAATGCTTATTCACAGCAGGAAATCATGGTGAGCCATTATATGTTCAATGGTCTGTTCCTGAATCCTGCCTATGCCGGAAGTCACGAATACATGACAGCAACTGCACTCCACCGAAGTCAATGGGTTGGAATGGACGGCGCTCCAAGCACTCAGGTTTTTGGTTTTGACGCACCACTTTTTGACAATGCAATCGGAGCGGGATTGTCGATAATCAACGACCGGATTGGCGATACGCGACAACTCGAAATTAACGCAAATGTTTCCTATCATATTCAGCTCGATCAGGAAAACGAACACAGGTTGTCATTCGGAATACGGGCTGGCGCAACCAACTACAGCGCAAATCTCACCGATACCAAGGTATGGGACAATAATGATCCGGTTTTTAGTCAGGATATCAACAACGCCCTCATTCCAAGATTCGGAGCCGGTATTTATTATTACAGCGACCGATTGTATTTAGGTGTATCTGTTCCAACTATATACGCTGCTGATCAGAAAATCAAACTCAATATCGACGATCTGCGGAATTCCTATTATACCAAACACTACTTCATCAACGCTGGTGTGGTTTTCGCCGCCGGAAGTAAATTCAAAATCAAACCATCCACTTTGGTGAAAGTCGAAACCAGTGCACCGGTAAGTATCGACCTGAATTGCAATGTTCTCTATAATGATCTGATATGGTTTGGTGTTTCATATCGCACGGGAGACGCAATTGTTGCCTTGTTGGATGTGAATGTAACTCCTCAATTCCGGATAGGCTACGCATACGACTTTACATTATCTCAACTCAATAGACACTCAAATGGCACCCATGAGGTAATGCTGGGTTATCAATTCGGAAAAGACAAGGTGAAAACAAGATCGCCGCGTTATTTTTAATGCACGGCTTATAAATATGATATGATGAACCAATCTACATTTTGCGGACTTCTGGCAATCTTTCTCCTTGCAGGCTGTGGCAATCCCGCGTTGCGCAAAGGGCTGAAAGCCTACGATGAAATGGCCTATGCTGATGCTATCGACCAGCTAAACATAGCATTGGAAAAAGATTCTACAAACGCCGAAGCAAAAATCGCATTGGCCGATGCCTATCGTTTGACCAACAACTACAGCAATGCCGAACGCATGTACAGGCAGGTCGTTCAACTTCCGGATAGTCGCCCGGTGCATAAATTGGAGTACGCCCGCATTCTTATGTCAGCCAATAAGCATGAAGAGGCTGCCAATATGATCCGACTTTATCTTCAGGACCGACCCGAAGATAAAGTTGCGAAATCACTACTGGAAGCCTGTAACTATATCGAACTGTTTAAAGCAGATACTGCGGCATACCGGATGAGTGAAGTTCCCTTGTTTTCAAATGCCTCCATGATGAGTCCGGTACGCTACAAAAACGGAATTGCCTACGCAGCGGAACGTCTTGAAGGAGGAAAAACCAATCCCTGGACAGGGTTTACTTACTATGATATTTATTACAGTCATAGACTGGACGGAGAATGGCAACCTCAAAGCAAAGTCGGAGGAAATGTCAGCAGCAAATACCACGAAGGGCCGATCACGTTCAATGCAGCCCAGGACTATGCTATCATTACCAGATCCAATTACGCAACCAGTAAGAAACTCTCAACCGACGAAGAGGATGTGAACAATTTCGGGCTATATGAGAGTCGCCTCATAGACGGAGCCTGGACAGATCCCGAAGCTTTGCCCTTTAACAATAGCGACTATTCGGTAGGACACGGAAGCTTAAGTGGTGATGGAAAAACTTTATACTTCACATCGGATATGCCCGGTGGAACAGGTGGAAGCGACCTGTATGTGACTCAATTTGACGGTAGCAGTTGGTCACAACCAATGAATCTTGGCAATGTGATCAACACTTCCGGTAACGAAGTTTTTCCAACGTTAGACAACGATAGTACGCTATACTTTTCATCTGACGGACAGCCGTCACTTGGGGGTCTGGACATTTTCAAAGTAGAAAAAACAGGCAATGGTTGGTCCACGCCCAGCAACATGAATTTTCCGCTCAACTCAACCGCTGATGACTTTACGATTCTCATTAGTGATGATTCCTCGGGTTATCTCACGAGTAACCGCCGCGGGAATGACCGGATCTTTCAGTTTGTAATGGTGCCACCTGTACTTCTCATCTCAGGAAGGACGCTTGAAAAGGAATCGGATTCGCCCATTAGCGGAGTTACCGTAAAACTGATCAACCTTACAGATGGAACCGAAAAAACCGTGACAACAGGTTCTGACGGCTCTTTCGAATTCAACCTATTGCCGAACAAAGAATACAGAATTGAAGGATCAAAAGACGGATATTTCAGACAAAGTTTCGAATTGTCGACTGCGGATAAATCACGGTCCGAGACAATAGATCTGGTCTTTGAAATGGATCAACTGGTCATTGGTGGTGATCCACCAAAATTCTATTCGGTAGATAACATCTACTATGATTACGACCAATGGGAAATCCGATCGGATGCTGCACGGGAACTCGATAATCTCGCTAAATTATTGAAAGACAATGACAACCTCGTGATCGAATTACATTCGCATACAGACTCCCGGGCCAACAAAAATTACAACCAGAATTTATCGGAAAAGCGTGCGAAAGCTGCCGTGGATTACCTGATTTCAAAAGGAATTCCTGCTTCTCGACTCGGGCACAAAGGTTTTGGTGAGAGTCGTTTACTCAATCATTGCAAAGACGACGTTGAATGTACCGAAGAAGAGCATCAAATCAATCGCCGAACTGAATTTGTGATTATCAGCACAACAGACGAACAATAATCCACTGCTATTCCCTCAGTTTGGGATTGTTGTGATGCCGGTCTTTGTCTCGGGCTGTTTTCTTGTCGATATTCTTTTGAAAAGCTGCTGACAGATCGATGTTGCATTGATTGGCAAGGCATATTAATACCCACAATACGTCGGCCATTTCGTCGCCAAGATCGAGGTCTTTATCACTTTCCTTTTCTGATTGATCACCGTAACGTCGCGCGATAATTCTGGCCAATTCTCCAACTTCTTCGGTCAGGACAACCATATTGGTTAGCTCGCTGAAATAGCGGACTCCGTGCGTTTTGATCCATTCGTCTACGGTTTTTTGACTTTCGCTGATGGTCATGATTCGATGGGTTGGTTTATTCCTTATTTTGAGTATCGATAATGATGGTTACCGGTCCGTCGTTGACAAGTGTCACCTGCATCATAGCCCCGAACTCTCCGGTTGCTACTTTAACCTCCGATGTTTCGCGAAGCCGATGAACAAAATAATCATACAGTGGAATGGCTTGTTCGGGGCGGGCTGCACGAATAAAAGAAGGCCGGGTTCCTTTCCGTGTTTTGGCATGCAGTGTAAACTGACTTACCACCAACATGGAGCCCTTGACATCGGCTACGGAAAGATTCATTAAACCCGCATCATCAGAAAAAATCCGTAGAGTTGAAATTTTGGAAGACAACCAATCGGAATCTGTTTCGGTATCCCGATCTTCTATTCCCAAAAGAACGAGCAAACCATTCTCAATTTCGGCTGCAGTAGTTCCGTTGATTTCTACAGAAGC
>CAZJLZ010000516.1:0-4355 GCA_964546775.1 uncultured Cryomorphaceae bacterium
AACGCGTTAAATTGTCGAGCGAACTTTCCAAGAGAAGTACCGGAAACACTTTTTATATCCTTGACGAGCCAACCACCGGTCTGCATTTCGAAGATGTCCGATTACTGATCGAAGTATTGAATAAGCTCCGGAACGCCGGAAATACAGTGCTTGTGATTGAACACAACCTGGACATTATCAAAGTAGCCGATCATATTATTGATATGGGTCCTGAGGGTGGAGGCCGCGGTGGGGAAATCATTTTTACAGGAACACCCGAAGAACTTGTAAATTCACAAACCGGTTATACGGCCCGGTTTCTAAAAGAAGAACTTTAATACACTCATAGTATGGAATCTACCAGCGACAAGAAAATAAAATTTGCTTTAAAACAACGCGGCTGGAACGAAACAAAAACCAACGATAGCTGGGCTATCTTTAAAATAATGTCCGAATTTGTAGAAGGCTTCGAAAAGCTTTCCAAGATTAAACCCTGCGTAACCATGTTCGGATCAGCACGCACTCCACCCGATCACGACAACTATCTGCTGGCGGAAGAAATCGCTTTTGAACTAGGTCGAAACGGATATGGCGTTATTACCGGTGGCGGACCGGGGATTATGGAAGCCGCCAACAAAGGAGCCCACCGTAGCGGAGGAGCATCCGTTGGCCTAAACATCGAACTTCCATTTGAGCAAAAATCCAACCCCTATATCGATAAAGACAAAGATATTATGTTCGATTATTTCTTTGTCCGTAAAGTGATGTTCGTCAAATATTCACAGGGCTTTATCGTGCTGCCGGGGGGGTTCGGAACACTCGATGAATTTTTTGAAGCACTGACCCTTATTCAGACCGATAAAATTGGTCGCTTCCCGGTGATTCTTGTAGGAAGAGAATTCTGGAAAGGTTTGGTTCACTGGATGGAAACAACTTTATTACAAGCACATAACAACATCCACACCGAAGATTTGGAATTGTTCCATCTCGTCGACACCAGTGCAGAAGCAATTGAAATAATCAATGCTTTTTACAGCAAGTATCTGCTCAAGCCCAATTTCTAAAAGGCTTTCGATATTCCGTTTTAACATCCTGCTGTTTGTAATTTACCTGTGCGATCAATAGCTACGGCTTGTTTTCGGGTAGATTTGTTTGTACCCAATTCAAACCGTCGGTTATGGTGAAAAGTATACTCATCTTTATTAATCTGGGGGGACTGATGATCTTCAGTTTCTTTTTTCTTCAGACTATTGAAGTTCAGAATAACCTTCCGGCGCAGTTGCTTCCGGGCGAAACGACGGAAGTAGAACTCACCATCATCAAAGGAAATGTCACGGGTTTTGCCAAGCTACAGCTCAATCTCGATCCGGGACTGAGTATTGAGAACATCGAAAGTCAGGGAGCTTCTTTTACGTTTAGTGATCAGAAAGCCAAGTTTATCTGGATGTCTCTGCCGGAAGAAAAATCGATCACCATCAGATACCGCCTTTTAGCAGCCACCAATGCTACCGGACCAAAAAAAATCGACGGACATTTTTCCTATATCGACGACAACCAACGACTGGTGCACGATCTCTCACCAGATTACGTTCAGACAGCAGGAAAGGCAGTTGTCGAAGACGCCTCGACACCTGTCGGCAACAACCAGAATACGACGGCCAGTGTTGTGCGCACCATAGAACCTATTGAAAGAGGTCGATTCCGCGTTACCTTAACAATTTCAAAAAACCAGCTTGAGGGATTTGCGAAAATTCAGGAAACCATTTCTCCCGATTTTACGGCTGCATCTCACGAAACAAACGATGCGGTTTTCAACATTGTTGATCAGAAAGTAAAGTTCGTTTGGTTTGATATCCCCTCTCCTTCCGAAATATCCGTTTCCTATGATTTGATTCCGGTAACCGATAATCCCTCACCCGAACCGAAACCTGAAGGAGAGTTTTCCTTTCTGATCGACAATGAAACGAGAACAGTTGTGATTCAGGGATCCGCCTCTCCGCAAGTTGCAGAGCTTCCGGTAGAAGAAAATGAAGAACTTGCTGAAGAAGAAGTCATTGAAGAAACATCCCCGAAAACAGAAGAAGAAGAAATTGTGGTCGTTGAAGAAACAGAAGAATGGGACAACAGAAATCTAAACGAAGTATCCGAACCTACTGAACACGCTGTAACTGAAGAAGAAATAGAGCCGGAACCAATAGTTGAAGAGATTGAAGTTGAAGAGCCTGAACCTGCCCCAGCTCCGGTAACGGCTTCAACAATGCCCGAAACCGACATTAGCTATCGCGTACAGATCAGTGCAGCCCGCAAACTGGTTGATGAGAACTACTTTAAGAAAACCCACAATTTTCAGGGAAAATATATTGTTGAAAACCATAATGGCTGGGTGAAATATACTACAGGCGGTTTCGACATTTACCGATCGGCAAGAGATCACCGCAATGAATTAAGTACCTATAAATTTCCCGGACCCTTTGTTACAGCCTATAACGATGGTGAGCGAATTACCGTACAAGAAGCCCTGATGATAACCAATCAAAAATGGCTCCCGTAACTTCAATCTGCGGGATTGTAGTAATTTAGACACAATGAAATTGCGCAGACTAAAATATTTGCTATTTGTCTCATTATCTTTCATGTTCACCAACATGTCCGGCGCAAATCTTTCAGAGCCTGACTCAACCGAAGAACAGGTATTAAAACCACGCATTGAAATTGGGATTGGCCGCATGGCTTACTATGGCGATGTTGGATCAAATTTTAATACCTACAATCCTCTTGTTGGAAATATCGGAGGTCATTTCCGCATCGGTGCTCCGCTCTACCACTTCCTCGATTTCGACGCCTACGCGCTGTACGGAAAATTAAGTATGTCGGAATCAACCGGATCGCGAAGGTTAAATTTCTCATCGCAGATCAGATTGATGGGGGCCGGTCTCACCTACAATTTCGGCAATTTCCTGAAACCCGGCCACAACATCGCACCTTACGTTTCTGTGGGTGTTGCCGGTTTTGAATTTTTATCAAAAACCGATTTATTCGACGGTGCCGGAAACCGATACCATTACTGGAATGACGGAACCATCCGGAATCTTCCTGAATCTGCTCCCAACGCGGCGGATGCTATTGAAATTCAACGTGACTATGAGTTTGAAAGCGACATCCGCAAACTGAACGAAGATGGTTTTGGAACCTATCCCGAACGATCATGGGCCATACCGGTTGGCGTGGGTGCAACGCTGAATCTTACCGAACAATTCAGGCTTCGGTTGGGTGCTGAAATGTTTTTCACTTTTACGAACTACATCGACGGGGTAACCGAAGAAAGCACCGGCAACCGGCAAGGCAACGATCAAAATGACTGGTTTTTATACACCAATGCCGGCTTAAGCTACAACTTTGATACGCAGAAGAGTCAAAGAAAGTACGATGCTCCGTATAGCGGTGAAGGTATGATCGCGTTTGCTGATGACGATCAGGATGGTGATGGAATTGTTGATTTTACAGACGATTGTCCCAACACCCCTGCGGCTGTTCAGGTGAACGAATTCGGATGTCCGGCTGATTCTGACAACGATGGAGTTCCGGATCATCTCGATGAGGAACCAAATACACCGCAAGATGCTTTTGTCGATGCCGAAGGTGTGACCATTTCTGATGAATACTTTCTGAACAGCTATTTGTTCTGGATTGATTCAATGGTCGACATGAAGTATCTGACCTCGAGAATTGAAACCGCCAGCTTGCCGCAAAGAAAAAGTGCGCCCAAAGCGAGAAGATTCCACATCAAAGCCCAGGGAGGAGACGAGATGACCTCCGAAATGATTGAAAGGATTTTAAGCATACCAGATGTAAAAGCCATTGAACAGGACGGAGAAACCATTTACCTGATCGGTGACTATTCGGAACTCTACAAGGCAGTAGAAAGAAAGATCAATCTCGAAGCCGATGGAATCACTGGAATCGTTGTAGCCGATGAAGACGGACATATGGTTGACATCAGCGCGGAATCTGATCCGATAGAAGAAGATCTTCTCCGCATTTCCCGGGTCGATGAATCGTATGACGAACAATTGGCTGAGCCAACTATGGACGTAGTGTATCGTGTTCAGATCGGCGCTTTTGAAAACGAGCTCAGCAAAGAAATTTTCGACGATGTTCACAGGCTCATCACCATTCGCGGAGAAGATGGATTGATCCGGTATGTAAGCGGTTCGTTTACCAATCTTCAGGATGCGGCAAACCATAAAGTAGACCTTTTGCTGGAAGGGTTTGAAGGCGCATTCGTAACTGCCTACAGGGGCGGGAAGCGAATTTCCCTGACCGATGCTGGTGCCATTGTATCGGGTGAAGACGACCGGACACAGGAAGTCGCCTCT
>CAZJLZ010000517.1:0-3620 GCA_964546775.1 uncultured Cryomorphaceae bacterium
ACTTTTTCAAATGTTCAAAAGCAAGGTTGTACTCACCAGACTCCTGATAAAGGTCTGCGAGTTGGAAATGAGCCCGGGTTTGTGCCTCATGAGCTCCTATAGAAGCACTCATTGCAAGTCCTTCATTGATTATTTTCTCTCCCTGACGCCTCTGCCCCATCCGAAACCAAACCGCTCCGATTGCCACCATCGTTTCAGACAGTTCGAGTTTCTGATCCAGTTCCCTTCTCAACTCCAGTGCTTCCTGAAAAAAAGTGGCAGCACTATCCAGAACACCAATGGCTTCCATGACCGAACCCAATCTGTGCAGATTGTACGCCATTCCCCAATCGTCCGACATTTCACGGTCGATATCCAATGCCTGTTGAAAATACTTCCTGGCCAGGTGTGGTTGGTGCATATCCATATACGCTCCGCCAATGTTGCTGAGTACGTTGGCTACACTCCATGGATCACCGTGTTTTTGCAGAATATCCAGCGCTCGATCATACTTCTCCAGTGCCTCTTCAAATTTTCCCATTTTCCGGTTAACGGAACCAATACTGTTGAGTGTATTGCCGACTCCCGCGGTATCTCCCGAAGTTTCAGCGATGGTCATTTGACGGTAATAGTATCCAAGACTCTTTTCATAATTCCCGAGCATGCTGTACACTACACCAAGGTTAAAAAGTGCACCCGAAGCCCCGTTGGTAACATTGTGTTTTTCATAATATTGTAAAGCGGTCTCGAGATTTTGGATGGCACCCGGATAATTTCCCAGAAAGCGATCAATCAGTCCTGCATAGTGATAGGTACGTGCCTCGGCATGATGATCACCCGACTGTATTGCCAACCTTCGAGACTCTGTATTGTACTCCGCTGCCTGGTGCGAATCGTTGCTGATGTGAACCCACGTCAACCTGTTGAGCCAAAAAATTCTGGCGCTGTCTGTCGCGGCAATGGCCAATTGATTCTTTAAACTGTCTACCAAAAAAACGTCCTGCCCGTACATCAAAACCGGAAGACCCACAACAAATAATTTCATTGCGACCAGCAATCGCTGAAATAGCCGGACCGGCACATGAGTTTGTAAACAGTTCATCTCAAGTTGAAAGCTACAAAATTCCCGAAGGTAACCGATGAAAATTCAGAGCAGGGGCAATTTCGGAAATAAACAAACCCATTCTATAGTCGTTTTCCCTCAATTTTTAAGGGAAGGGTTTTCCCTGAAATTATCAGATACCCTCCCGTTTATGGGACATTCTCTCTGAATTTCAATAATTTCACCGTTAGGTGTTCGAAACTCCTGTAGATCTCGACCGAAATTAAGGAGTCGCGCTATTTAATTTTAGCTCCGATCTCGCAAACAGCTAGTATAAATCTTAAGTTCTGTAACTCAACCTGATTCCTGTCGTATTACACGATCAAATCACATTAACAACCTACCTATGAAATATCTCTCGATATTGCTTTTCCTTGCATTCAGTACTCAGCTTTCTGCACAACTGGAACCATTGCCCGAAAACAGAAACGAAATCAGTCCCTTTGAAACACCCCGCAGCGTACAATCCATGCCCGCTGTTTCTGCACGGAACACTGTAGTACTGTTCGAAGATTTTCAGTCAATCAATGTTCCCAACCTGCCAGTCAACTGGGACGGAGGAGATGAGGTTGAACAACAACAGGACAATAATAACGGAATAGGTCTCGGAACTTTTGTCGAGCCCTGGCAAACAGGAGACGCATACTCAATCAACAATGGAGGATATATTCCGGTTCCGCACATCGATAACAATCTGTTCGCTTTTGTAAATGACGATGGCGACCCGTGCAATTGTGACATGGAAGACGTAGGCTTGACTACGCCGCAAATGAATTTTGAAGGTCTGGAAAACATGATCGTTTCATTTGATGTTTATTCGCAAGCTACCTTCGGAGGTGACAACATCAGCCTTCAGATCAGCACCAACGGAACCGAATTCATCACGCTGTTTACCTCAGAAAGCAGTCCTGAATGGCAACCAGTACAAGTCGATCTTTCACTCTTTGATGATGAACCTACCGTATGGTTGAGATTTGCATGGTCTGATAACGGATACTGGTCAACCGGTGGGGCAATAGATAACGTTCTCGTTGCAGAAAATCTGGAGTACAACGCAGGAATAATACGTGCCCATACAGCAGAATTTACTGCGGACTGGGATGATACGGAAACCATTTCCGGAGAGTATTCTGTTATTCCACTCGAGCAGGCTGCAATATTAAAACCGGGAGCAACCATAATGAACAAGGGAGCACTTCCACTCGAAAACGTTGTTCTTTCTGTAGATATACTATTCAATGATCAATCTTTAGGAAGCTTTAATAGTCAGGTAGTGGATATTCTATATCCGATGGAAGAGCAGGATATTTATGTTGGAACCAACCTGATTCCCGAACAAACGGGTACCTATACGATTGAATATACTTTGTTGTATGACGGCGATGAAGATTTAACCGATAATACTGCAGAAAGGACCTTGAACTTTTCGCAGGATGTATATGCCCTCGACGATGACGCCGCCGACAGTTTCAGAGATAATAACCAGGAGTCATTTACGATCGGTAATTTGTTTGAAATTCCCAACGACGGAAGCACGTGCCATAGCATAGGCGTGGGAATTGGAGCAGGTTCAGTGAATGGCACTCAAATTCAGGTGCGTTTGTACAATAGCAATTTTGTGTTTCTCGCAGGTTCGGATCCTTATGTTATCCAAAATTCTGACAAGAACCAATTGGGACAAAACATTATTGTAAACATCCCTTTATCAGAACCTTATGAACTGACTGGGGGTCAGGATTATCTTGCAGTGGTAACTTATTTTGCCGATCCTTTCTGGCAATTCACAATTGCCAACAGCGGTTCCAGTCAGGAGCAGTTTTCGGTTCTTCAGGATGAAATAGGAGATTGGTTTTACGTTACAACTACACCTATGGTCCGCATGAACGTAAGTGGCACCGTTGATATTGAAGACGTTACTGCAGGACAATCAGAATTATTGCTAGTCCCTAATCCGGTATACGACAACTATTCAATACACTTGAGTGGAATGAACTCCGGTTCGGCCGAAATAATAATCAGTGATGCGCTCGGTCGGCCTGTGATTCAGAAATCGGTTGAAATACATGGTGAAATCCTTCGCAATCCGATAGCTCTCAACCCACTCGCTTCGGGAATTTATCAAATGACCGTCATTTTGGATGGGCGTTCAAGGACCGTACGTTTTATTAAAAACCAGTAATCGCCTTTATTGTATTCGTACTGGAAAGCCACGCTTTCCATAATCTTCGTTTCAGTTCTTTGTTCTCATTTTGTATAGGAAAAATTCTAATTTTGGTTAGACATACCAAAATTTTCCAATCTATACGCTATGAAAGCACTGTACCTGATCTCCGTGATGGTCGGATTATCAACATCCTCCGCAATTGCTCAACAGTTGCATTCCAATATTTCTGCTCTTCAGATTGACCCCGTAGAAGTTGATCACCAAAGGGAACCTGTTGTTGAACGCTCCGGAAGCAGAGAAGTACTGTGGACGGAAGATTTTGCGGACGGATTGAACAGCATCAACGGTGACTGGACCACTGAAGACGAAGATGCA
>CAZJLZ010000518.1:0-7067 GCA_964546775.1 uncultured Cryomorphaceae bacterium
TGCCTATAACGCCATTTGGTAATGTTTCAGGCGGTTCTGCATTTTTATCTAAAGGCATTCCCGCTTTTTTAAATCCCGAAAATATCAATGCCATTGAAACCGCCATAAGCACTACACTTATCCATATAGCGTGGGCTGATAATAGAATTTCCGATTGGTAAAAACTCCAATTGTTATTTTTGATTAAATGATAGCTAATAATTAAAGCACCAACAGGCAAAGTGGGGACGCCTAACATAAACGACAAACCGTGATTTTTGTGTTTTACGTCAAACAATGCACCCATAAAAGCACCAATTCCCGAAATGAAAACAAGCACCGTTCCAAACATTGCCCATTTTGTTGTTACCACGTTCCACAACAGGTAAGCCGTAAAAAGCGAACAGATACCCCAAAAAACAAACATTAGTGTAAGCAACCATTTGTGCTTTCCCATAGCATATTCGCTGACCATTCGCCAACTTGGTTTAAATTCAGGGCTTGCGAAATGCAAAGCTAAAAGGCAAAAAAGCGATAATGCTCCGCTTATGATTGCCAATATTGCGATGATAGAAAGAAGTTCCATTCGTTTATTTTTTTAGGGTTGATAATAATTCATCTAATTGTTGCAATCCCATTGTAAACCCTTCTTTGAAGCCCATTGCAATTATTTTTTCAAGTGTTTCAAATGTATCTACCGTAATAGTAATGTTTACAGTTGTACGGCCTGAAGTTTCGCTGAAGATGTTTTGCCATAACATTCTTGAAAAATCAATATTAATATTTCCATTTTCGTCACAAAAAGCATCTAAACCTGAAAAACTTTTTTGTGTATCAATATTTTGATAATCAAACCTGCACCAATTCGTTTCATTTTCAGGACTTATCATTGCATAATGCCACGTTCCGCCTTTTTTGAAGTCTAATGACTTTGTTTTGTTTCGGTAAGGTTTCGGTGCCCACCATTGGTCTAACAATTCGGCTGTTGTCCACGCTTGCCAAACCAATTCAAGGTTGGCATCAAATTCGCGTTTTATGTGAATGGTTTTGTTTTCCTTATTTACGGAAAAATCAAATAAGAGATTACTGTTCATTTTTTCTGTTTTTTAATTGTTGCTAATAAGTTGTCAAGTTGGTTGAAACGTGTTTCCCAAATTTTGCGGAACTGTTCAAGCCATTTGTCTATTTCTTTCATTTTGTCTATTTCAAGTTGGTAATAAATTTCTCTGCCCTTGTGTTCATGTTTTATCAGCTCGCACTCTGTCAAAATGCGTAGATGTTTGGAAACCGCTTGTCGTGTCGTGTCAAAATGTTCAGCAATGGCGTTAGGTGTCATTGCCTGTAATGCAATTAAGGTTATGATTGCCCGTCTTGTCGGGTCTGCAATGGCTTGAAAAATATCTCTTCTCATTTTGTTTGTCTTATATTTATGAAACTAATCGGTTGCAAATTTATGTGCAACTTTTCGGTTTCGCAAATTTTTTTGAATTTTTTTTCTACGTTGTTAAAAGGTCAGTCTAAAATGTCGGTTTGTGGGGTCGTCCTAAAATTGGTGCTAACTCACTATACCACTAACTTTATCCTATTTCTGTTATTCGCTATGTTTTCTGTTTTTGCATTAACCCATAGCAACACAATCGAATTTCAAATATGCACATTCTCAACGAAAACATTGAACGAACAAAAAATGCAACTCGGTGGCAACGATTAATCAGCCCTGAGTCGATCGTAGTATCCTTCTTCCCTCAACCATTCGATAAACGCCTCGTTGAATATCTCCACGCCGCGCTGGTTGAGGTGGCTGTGGTCGTAAAAATGCAGCGAATCTACCAACGGTAAGCGTCCGTTGAAGTTTACATATTGACCGCGTTCGTTTAAAAAAGATTCGATTTCCTCGTGGTTGGAAATGGACTCGTATCGCGCCCGGGTGGTTGGCGCCTCCACGAGGATGTAATCAATCTGTTTCTTCCGGAGCAATTCCAGCAAATTGGAAAATGCTTCGATATGAAAGTCATTAAATTGAATTTCCCTGGGATTGGGCGCAGACGACAATCGTGGTGGATACTCCAGAGATTTCTCGACAAATCCTCCGGATACATAAGTGTCGTAATCTCTTTCAACTTCTTCTTTAAAGTCGTCATCCAGCCCCAGTACCTCCCTGACCATGGCCAGAACGAGCACATTGTAGACTTTAGCGTGGTTTATTTCGAATGCCATCTTCACCGAGTTCGAATCGAGGGGCTTGTTGGCGAGAAAATCCAGTGCGGACTCTACTCCATCAGACGCAAAACCCTCGGGAAAAACTTCTATCACGACCAGTTCCGGATCCAGCGTATCGATGTATTGATTGGCGAGGTAATAAGTTTGTACCGGCGATTGAGCGCTCGAGCCGAAATTGAATATCTGCAAACCGTGCTGTTCAAAAATTCTGGGGTCGAATCCACGGTAGGCTCTAGAAGAACCTACAACCAAAATATCCACGCCCGAAAACTGAACCGCTTCGTGGCTTCTGGTGAACAAATGACCGTATCTGCCTTTAAAATAAGGTAGGTTCGGTATTCCCGATGGTTTTACAATGCCCGTTATTCCGATCGCCAGCACATAAAAGAATGCCATGAACAGCACAAACAAAACCAGCCGTGTGAGGAATTTCTTCATGCCTTAGAACTGGAAGTAAATAAACGGTGTTTCTTCTGTAGGAGCAAAAAGTACGATCATCATCACAATGCATCCGTAAAAACTCCACCTGATCAAGGGAGGAAAGTTGAGCGCCAGTTTTTCAAGCCCGTACTGGTCTCTTCTCCCCAACCATTCCACGGCAAGCATAAATACAATGAGCACCACTGCCATCAGTTTGGGGATGGATATAAGCGGAGATGTGAACAGCGTTTGCGAAAAAATATTGAGCAGAAATTCCATGGCGTGTCCGATGGTTTCCGCGCGAAAAAACACCCACGCCAAAACGGTAATGAAAAACGTCCCCAGCATCCGGAGGCCGTCTTTCCATCCCGGCAACCAACTGTTTTCCGCGACTACATCCAGATTGGTTCTGTTTCTTTCGGTCAGCATCAGCGGCAGAAAGTAAGCCGCGTTTAAGGCTCCCCAGACCACAAATGTCCAGTTGGCGCCGTGCCAAAAGCCGCTGACAATAAAAATGATGAAAACATTCCGGATGCTCATCCACTTTCCTCCCCGGCTTCCCCCGAGCGGAATGTAGAGGTAATCGCGAAACCAGGTGGACAGCGAAATGTGCCAGCGTCGCCAGAATTCTGCGATGTCCCTGGAGAAATACGGGAATGCAAAGTTTTGCATCAAGCCAAAACCAAACAATCGGGCCGTTCCGATGGCGATGTCCGAATACCCCGAAAAATCGCCGTAAATCTGGAACGCAAAAAATATGGCTCCGAGCAACAGGGCACTTCCGGGATAGGTGTCTGAATTTTCAAAAGCCATATTCGCGAGCACCGCACAGTTGTCGGCGATCACCATCTTCTTGAAAAGACCCCAAAGGATCTGTCGCAGGCCGTCTACCGCCATTGGATAACTGAAAGCACGCTTACTGAAGAACTGAGGAAGCAACTGGGTGGCTCTTTCAATCGGTCCCGCCACCAACTGCGGAAAGAAACTGACGTAGGCCGCAAAGGCTATAAAATCATTCGTGGGTTCCAGTTTTCGACGGTACACGTCTATCGAATAGCTCAGCGTTTGAAATGTATAGAAGCTGATACCAACCGGTAGAATGATCTCCAGCGAACCTGCGGAAATATCGCGCCCGAAAAGGGAAAACGCCTGCACAAAATTGTCGAGGAAAAAATTGTAATACTTGAAAAACCCCAGCAGTCCGAGGTTAACGACAATGCTGGTCCAAAGCAGGATTTTTCGGTGGAGATTGTTCTCACTGGTCTTCATTCCGTTTCCGACGAAATAATCCACGAGCGTAGAAAAGACGATAAGCCCCAGAAACCGCCAATCCCACCAGCCATAAAACACATAACTCGCAACGACGATCAGCACATTCTGCCACCGGAGACTGCGGTGCAGCATCCAGTAGAGTGCAAATACAACCGGCAGAAAAATCGCGAAGTCCAGCGAATTGAAAAGCATGGCAAAAATTAGGTTGACGGATTACCGTAGCGCAAAAAAACGAAATTTAATGCAACGCCGCGGAAGCATCGTGCGCCAACCAATGATTTGACCCAAAAAGAAAACCCCGCAGGGGAAGCTGCGGGGTTTTTGGAACTTGACCTGATTGTTTCAGGCAATAATCAATTCAGCAAGGGAATACTGAATGTTTTAATATTATCATCGTGCTGCAGTTGTAAGACGTACATACCAGCCGAAAGATGCCTTAGTGAAATGGTTTTTTGGTATTGTACCGTTTCGGTGAGCACCAGCTTTCCGACGGAATTGAACAGTCTTAACTCCACCAATTGATCCGCAGGTAACTGTATATGAAGGTCTCCGTTGGTAGGTACAGGAAATACTTTCACCTCCTCAAAGATGGATTCGGCTACACTGATCGTCCAATCGCATTCGGCTCCTATGGATATTTCGGCCTGCAACTCAAATGGATTGTTTCCCTGAATCCAATTGATATCGATCAAAACTCCCGGGATCCCCGGAAATTCCAGATCAAAACTTTCGAGCCCGATTGGGTAATCGCTGTTCAAAGTGATTGTGTAACATCCGGCAGCAATACAGGCCTCCCCTAAAAAGGTAACGGTATCTCCGCTGAGTTCCACAGAACCCGAACCGGCCACGTTGCCTTCACCGTCTTCAATAATCCACTCAAAAGAAGCGGGGACATCCGGAATGACGCTTGAAATGGCAAAATCAAACCATTCGCAGTCGGTTTCTCCAACTTCAATGAAAACACAATCTTCTACCGAAGAGCAAGCGTCGTTGGTCATAACGGCACATATTTCATAATTGCCCGGTCCGTAAAAATTTTGTATTTCCCAGGGACCATTCAGCACCGTTCCATCTCCGAGATACCACGTGAGCTCTTCATCCTGGGGCCAGCCAGTGGCAATGAATTCGAACAATCCGCCTCCAAGATCATTGGCAGTGATTTCCAATTGACAGGGCTCATTACAATCGGGAACCACAAGCACTTCGCAAATGGTTATTCCTTCGGGACAAGCGGCAGAAAAGTATTCCGCACACAACGAATATTCTCCCGGCGCGGTGAAATTATAGGAGTTTCCACCTCCGTTTTCGGTCACCCAATCGAGCGTATCCGTTCCATCGATGAGCTGCCAATAGATGATTTCATCATTGGCGCCCCATCCGTAGAAATGGTAGTAACCACAGAACATTTCAATAACATTCAGCGATTCGGGACAAGGCTCGCAAAGCGGAACTTCTACCTGAGCAGTCAATGGCAGGTTGTCGCACCCCGGATAATTGGAAGCTCCGATGATCACCGAAATTTCATGAAAACCAGGCTCCAGAAACAACGTTTGGCTTCCGCTGACATTAATGTAGGAAGTATCTCCGGTGTTCCATAGATAGTACCCACCAGCCTGTAAATTATTGAGTGCAAACGTATACCAACCACAATCCTCGTGTTCTTCGACCAATAATTCGAACGGACAATCATTTCCGTCTTCAGTAATCCAGGTATAGCACCAAACTACAGCTTGTGGACATTCGGGTGTTTCGTATATCGCACAGATTTCATAAAGACCAGGTTCTGCAATATTCACGGCAAACAAATCACCGGTTCCCGCATTTTCACCATTTAAAGTCCAGTGTAGCACCGCGTTATCGGGGTAATTGAAAGGATAAAAAACGAGTGTATCTCCATCTTCTACAAACTCAATGTCCAGCTCACAATCGTTCAAACAATCAACTACTACCGCATCGAAAAATATCGTGTCGGTACAAAAGGCATTGCTGTAAATCGCCCAGGGGTGATATTCTCCGTTTTCCGAGTAGCTATGGTCTGCAACGTGGCTCGATGTCCATTCCGAAATACCATCATCAAAATTCCAGTAAACAAGAGTTCCAGTGACAAAACTCCCAATCTCAAAAATCCAGTTATTGCAATTTTCTCCGAGTTGTCCGGAATAGATATCGTCTTCGCCGGGACAGTCATCCCCGCCCTGGGTCACCCAGGTATAGCACCAGAAAACGCCCTGTGGACATTCAGGTGTTTCGTACATCGCACAAATTTCATACAAGCCCGGTTCTGCAATATTCACGGCAAACAAATCACCGGTTCCAGCGTCGTCACCATTTAAAGTCCAGTGCAGTACCGCGTTATCGGGGTAATTGAAAGGATAAAAAATGAGTGTATCACCATCTTCGACAAACTCAATATCCAGTTCACAATCGTTCAAACAATCAACTACTACCGCATCGAAAAATATCGTGTCGGTACAAAAGGCATTGCTGTAAATCGCCCATGGGTGATATTCTCCGTTTTCGGTGTAGCTGTGATCGGCAACATGGCTGCTGGTCCATTCATCGATTCCGTCATCAAAGTTCCAGTAAACGGTGGTACCGGCCACAAAACTGCCGATCTCAAAAATCCAGTTGTTACAATTTTCTCCAAGCTGTCCAGAGTATATCTCGTCTCCTTCCGGACAATCTTCTTCACCGGGGGTCATCCAGGTATAACACCAGAAAACGCCCTGCGGACATTCGGGTGTTTCGTACATCGCACAGATTTCATAGAGCCCGGGAGTCTCCACATTTACTGAAAACACATCTCCGGTGCCCGCATCATTACCATCCAAGGTCCAGTGTATGATTGCATTATCCGGATAATTAAACGCGAAAAACACTACTGAATCTCCATCCGCAACATACTCTACATCCAATTCACATATCGCAAAACAATCTACAACCACAGTCCCCAGAGAAATAGAATCGCTGCAAAGGAGATTGTTGTAAATCGCCCAAACTTCGTATTCTCCATTTTCCGTGAAGGAATGCTCTGCGAAATGATCTCCTACTTCGATATTTCCGTCATCAAAATTCCAGATTACAGTTGTTCCGGGCACAAAGCTGCCAATTTCGAATGCCCAGTCTCCGCAATCATCGCCAGTAGCTGCGGCATACAAATCGTCTTCACCGGGGCA
>CAZJLZ010000519.1:0-4064 GCA_964546775.1 uncultured Cryomorphaceae bacterium
CCTACTTCAATTTCCACTTTGCGCGCGCCGGGGTTGTCTCCCACCCGACCGGTGTATTCTGTGTTGCCAATATCCTTTTTCTGATCGAGGATCTCGGCGTTTTTCGGTAGGCTGATCGACCCGAATTCTGTTTGTGTAAAGAACAAGTACGAAGCACCGTCGTCAATATTGATCTCCACAGCGCCGAATTCCGAGTTGATCTTTATCAACTCAAAATCTGCCGCCATTCCATCGATCTCCAACCCGCCGTATTCAATATCCGCTTCGATGCGGCGCTCAACACGGTCGATTTCATACGACGAAAACTCTCCTTCCAGCTTCAGGGTTTTCACGAAATCGATGGATACTTTATCGTACGAGGAATCGAGGATCAAATCGTCAACCCGATCGACTTCGACTTCGGAGAAAGAACTTTCGATTTTCAGCGCTTTGCCGTGGTCAATCGAGATGCCTCCGTATTCAACCTCAATTGTGCCGCCCGATATGCGGTCAATTTCACCCTTGCTGAATTCCAGTTTTACCTGATTCTCGTCGGACGACAAATTACCTGCCTTAAAAGAGCCGTATTCCACGTGGGCAATCAGCGGAGCGGAGAGATCGGACATCGCCACGTTTCCAAAGGCATTGGAAACATCAAAATGGATGGTCGCGGGCATTTGTATCGTGTAATCGATGGATAGTTCGAAATTCTGAACTTTGGTATCTTTTTCTAAATTGGTTCGGACTTCTACACTACCAGCCGAAGCCTCCGAAAAAATCGTGATTGATTCAACGAGCTTCTGCATTTTCTCGTAGTCGCCGCCAGATGCGGTAATGACCACATCCACCTGGATGGTGTTCTCGTTCCAATTCTTGACGGTGATGTCGCCGAATTTATTTTCCAGTTCAAAGCGCGCGTCGGCGTTCACTTTAAAGGACTTGTTCCATTTCTTGACCACATCCTGCGTCTCTGCCTGAACGGCAAAAAAGCAGAGGGTCAGGATAAGAATTACACAGGTTTTAAACGTTTTCATTTTGGGTGTTTTTAGGTGATTGATTGAGTTGATTGAGGTGCCATTCGAGCAGGTTCAGGCGCAGGCGGTAATTTTCGATCATGCGGTTCAAAATGCGCTGATCGCCCGGTTGGCGGAACAGTTCGAGTTTTAATTTTTCGTAATCCTTTTCCAGTTCGGTCAGGTGCTGGATCAGCAAATCCATATGTCCATTGTGCTCCTCTGAAGTAAGCTGCACCAATTGGTAAGTACTTTCGATCTGTCCGGTGAAGTAGGCCTCTACCTCTGCCATTTTCTGCGAATGTTCGGCCAACGTCATTTTTGATTCCACGACAGGTTGTTCGGCGATTGGCTGCGGTTCGCGATCCACTACGCGGATCACCACGAACAGCGCGATGACGGCAGCAGCCACCCAATACCAGGATCGCTTCCACGCTGGTTTTTGCGGATTTTCGAGCCGTTTTTCAAAACGCGCTCTGTGCCCTTTCGGCGGTTCGGTGTCATCGAATGCCGAACGGTTTTTGCGGATTTCTTCTTCCAGGTTGCTCATAGCAATTCGTTTAACAATGTCTTCAGTTTCTTTTTCCCGCGGTTGTACTGCGACCGTGACGTCGCGCTGCTGATGTTCAGGATCTCTGCAATCTCCTCGTGGTCGTATCCTTCGATCAGGTACAGCGTGAGGATAATGCGGTAACCTTCCGGCAGTTCGAGCAGTTTTCTTTTGATGGTCTCGATGGAAAACTGAACCGAATGTTCGGTCGGCTCCGGTTCCGGCTCGTCGGCGTATTGGTGCAGAAAGTTCAAATAGGTTTTGCGCTGCTGCAGGCGGTTGATGCTTTTATTGACCACGATGCGCTTCAGCCAACCGGGAAAAAGCGCTGGATCTTCGAGTTCGTTCAACTGAAGGAAGGCGTTCAGAAAAGCCTCCTGCATCACATCTTCGGCTTCGAACTGATCGCCGACAATGCGCAGCGCGGTATTGTACATGGCTTTTGAAAAGCGCTGGTACACTTCCACTTGTGCAAGGCGGTTTTGCTCCTTGCACCGAATCAGTAATGCCGGCAGTTGGTCCATTTCTGCAGTTGCCAGTCTGTTGATCGATCCGGTCTGCTGCGCCGATAAAGTTAGATTTTCCATCGTTCACCCATAAAGACCGGTGCCGGAAGGAAGTGATGCATGGGTTGAAAAATATTTTGGAGGTGAACTTATTCCTTAGAACGTCTCATGACCACCCAGTAGCTCATACTACCCCCATATAAGGTATGATCGGCTGAAACGAACTCCCATCCTTCTGCCTCGAACAAATTAGTTCTTTTATTTACAGCACTTAAATCGAATTGACTATTGTTCATTTCACTTCTTATATCAACCTTCTCATACCCGGATGAACCTAATGAGACATGAAGATCATTACCTACTTTGATCATTGTAAGATACTCATATACCTCCGACTCCTGAGCAGCAGCTGTGAAAGTGAAAAACAAAAGACTTAAAGTTGTGATGAATAGTTTCATGGTGCGGATTTTTGTTTGAGATAAAACTAAGAAAATATGAAAAATAAAATACCTTGGATTATCGATGGTTAGACAGATAACAATCTTTACAAAAAGGCGAAGAAGCCTTGCAACCTGTAGATTAGCCGGTGTTGCTGAGCTTAGTCGAAGTAAGCTCCGTTGAACGGTGGGGCAGCTGTGAAATCTTGTTTTCCTTTAAGACTAAGTAACTTTTTGTATGTGTTAATACTTTTGTTAAACTTGTACCATTATTTTATCAGCGCATTACTAGTTTTATGGAGCAATTTGTTCTAAATCCTGGCCCGCTTACAGGATTTAATAGCCTCACTTATAACCTTGGACCGCAGTTAAGAAAATTGCGTGAAGCTTTTATGTCGGGTAGTACACCACATATTATTTTAGATTTACGCCATTTAAACCCCGGACATTTAAATATTTCAGCAATTGCAGGGCTTTTAAGTATTTGTAGGAAAGTTTCTTTATTCACAAATAACCCACTTGAAACTTATTTCACGTTAAATCCATACGTACAATTATATCTTAAACATATTGACTTTTTCAAAATAGCAAGGGAACTTGATATTTTAATTTGGGACGAAAGAACTGTTGGAGGATTCTGGTCAACGAATTGGAACCCGAACACTAAACTCGTATATTTTGATGATGTTGTAGCTTCAGATGAAATTGTCTCACCTGAGGATCTGTATAAAATAAAACGCTTTAAAAAAGTAAATATAAGCCCTAACTTAGCTCTTCGATGTGAAGAGATATTTCAAGGTATTGATTCGAAACTAGCTAATACGGTGCTGAATACCATTTTAGAGCTAGTGACAAATTCACTCATTCACGCACAGGACTATGCATTCCTAGGTATTCAAAGAACGTCTAATAGAATTTCTGTTTCAGTTTGTGATTCGGGGATTGGTTTTAAGCGATCACTCGCTATTAGTTATCCTGAAATAGATATTTTTCAGACTGCTACTAATATTCAAGCTTTGGTTATTGCTTCCTTTATTCAGGAACATGAACATGGTCTCAGATTGGCAATAAGTGAAATATTGAAGTATGATGAGTCGCTTGACTTCAGTACCAATGACGGCTGGGTTGTTATGTCATCATATAATTCGGAAGTCAGATGGCAAAAGCAAAATTGGGATTCAGCACTGCAATTTTATGAAAATCATAAAGTTAGAAGCACTCTTCCCGATATTCAACAAATTCTGGGGAAAGAAACTAGATACCGGATGGATTATGATGAAGTAGTTAAGGGATATTGGAAGAACTATAAAGAGCGACTGGTAGGAACGCGAATTACATTTGAAATCCCACTATATAAATGAATATAGTAAAGAACATAGACGGAATGCACTACGTGCGAATTACGCTTTTAATATGGAGGGTTACAGGTCTTAGCAGAATCCAAAATTTTGACTCCAATACAGGCCAAAAACTCGTTGAAATTGTGGATAATCTTAAGGGAGAAAAAAATCCAATAGTATTAGATTTTTATAACGTCGTTACAATTACTGACGGATCGCTGAATGAACTTTTCAAGAGA
>CAZJLZ010000520.1:0-5283 GCA_964546775.1 uncultured Cryomorphaceae bacterium
CCGCATGGGTCGAAAGAGCCCCGCTGTAGCCGAATACCTGGTTAAGCAGCTCGAAAAAGAAGAAAATTTTGAAATCACCTATCTCGATCTGGCCGAATACAACCTGCCGATCATGCACGAACGACGGGGCATTCACCCGAACCTGCCTCCAATGGCTGAAAAATTGGGTGGTTTGCTGGAAGATGCAGATGCACTGTTGGTTGTGACTCCGGAATACAACGGTGGTTATCCCGGAGTGTTAAAAAATGTACTCGATTACTTTTACGACGAGTATTCCAAAAAACCGGTTGGTGTGGTCAGTGTATCCAGCGGACGCCAGGGAGGGATACAGGCATGGCAGGCATTAACGGGACTATTTTTAAAGGTTGGTTCTTTTGTGGTTCCTGCCCGATTGCACGTTGCCGAGGTCGCAGAGGTTTTCAATGAAGACGGAGAAGTAGTCAGCGAGCATTTTAAAAAATCATCAAAGCTGTATCTCAGTAATTATCGCTGGTTCGTTGAAGCGATTGTTGAAAAAAAACAGAAAGAGTAACGAGTTACGAAAACAATCAAACTGTAGTTCTGACTTTATCCCACGGTTTTATTTGCCAATTGGTGAATGCCGTACACACTACATTACCGTTGGCATCCTTCACCGGAATTTCGCACCGAATGTAGACAGCTTCTGTGGTTTCTAATGGTTGAAGTATTTCCTGTTGCAGTCTTTCTTCTCGCAGTTCGAAATAAGCCGTCGCCGCTGATTTCGCCTGGTACTGGAATTTCACGTCCATCGATTCCATGATCAACCGGTATTTTTTATCACCGAGTTGACTCAGCAATACTAGACCCGACGCGAATTCCGCAACGGTAGCCAGTCCGCACGCGTGTATTCCTTTAATGTGGTTCAGGTTTTTTCGTCGATAAGGAATCTGAGCCTCTATACCGTGGTCGGTGATTTTTGTTACTACAATCCGGTGTGGCCTGTTAAATGGAACTATATACTGCAGCGTTTTATTCATCGTCCACAACCAGAATCGACTCCGCCTGGCTTTTTCAAAAAGTGCTGGGAGGTTCACGACCTATCCAGAATAGAAGCGATGTCCGGCCGAAAATACAAATCGCTCTTCAAAACTTTTCCATCCTCGCGATAGATTGGAGCGCCGTTTACATCCAGTTTTGACATGTTGCTGCGCTGGATTTCGTCAAACACCTCTCCTATTTTATCCTGCAATCCGTGTTTGAGAATTGTCCCGCAGAGAATGTAAAGCATATCGCCCAGCGCATCTGCAACTTCTACCAAATCTCCCTTGAGCGCAGCTTCCAGATATTCTTCATTCTCTTCGTGCATGAGTCGATGGCGCAATTCAACGTCTTTTACAGAAAGTGTTCCGGTTGGTTTTTCTTCATTGGCAATTCCGAAAGCATCGTGAAATTCCCGCACTCCGTTGATCACTTCAGAAAGGCGCACTTCTTTAACTTTGGTTTCCTGCATATCCGATTGTTTTTTATCCTCCCAAATTACTCCCTCTTCGGAATTATCGCTAAAATAGTTTTTAACAAATACCTCAATCCTAAATCCACTAACCACTATCCCATTAACCACTAACCATTAAATCACTATCCACTAACTCTGCTTAACAATCTTTAACAGCACTGTAATTCATTTAATATCATAATATTACATAACTTCAGCTATAGTAGAAATATCAGGTTCAACTAGCGAAAATTGCACGGTTTAAATTTTCAGCGATATTTGCATGCCTCTCAACCCTTTTCGGTTGAATAATGTAAAATTAAGACCAACAATTATGATTGAAAATTCTGCCGGGCCGGAAGGCAGCCTTTCGCCCACCACAAGTTCCGGAAGCCCGGAAACCAGCGACATCCGGGCTCTAAACGAACGCATTGAAAAGGAAAGTGCTTTTATTGACCTCCTCAATCTGGAGATGGAAAAGGTCATCATCGGTCAAAAGGATATGCTCCAGAAGTTATTGATTGCACTGCTGTCCAACGGCCATGTCTTGCTCGAAGGCGTTCCGGGGCTTGCAAAAACCCTTGCCATTAAAACACTTTCCGATGCAATAGAAGTCGATTTCAGCCGATTGCAGTTCACCCCCGACCTGCTTCCCGCAGACCTTGTGGGAACGATGATCTACAACCAGAAGAAGGAAGAATTTATCGTTAAAAAAGGACCGATCTTCAGCAATTTCATTCTTGCAGATGAAATCAACCGGGCACCCGCAAAAGTGCAGAGCGCCCTGTTGGAGGCCATGCAGGAACGTCAGGTGACCATCGGTCAGGAAACTTACAAACTTCCGGAACCATTCCTGGTACTCGCTACGCAAAATCCCATCGAGCAGGAAGGAACCTATCCGCTTCCCGAAGCTCAGGTTGACCGGTTTATGCTGAAGGTGGTACTCGATTATCCGAAAATTGCCGAAGAACAAATCATCATGCGCAACAATATCGGCTCTTCTCCTTTTCCCACGTCAAGCAATGTGGTTACCAGCGCCCAGATACTGAAGGCGCGCGGTGTTGTTCGCGAAGTGTATATGGACGAGAAAATTGAGAAATATATTGTCGACATCGTTTTCGCTACGCGGAATCCAAAAGCCTATCACCTCGAAAATCTGACGGAACTCATTTCTTTCGGGGGATCTCCACGAGCCAGCATCGGTCTGGCAATGGCCTCGAAAGCAAATGCTTTCATCAACCACAGAGGATATGTCATTCCCGAAGACGTCCGGGCAGTCAGCCGCGATGTACTTCGACACAGAATCGGTCTCACCTTCGAAGCCGAAGCCGAAAACGTGAAGGTGGAAGACATCATCAACGAAGTGCTCAATAAAATAGAAGTTCCGTAGCAAAGAATTGCGCGATGGAAACTGCAGAATTACTGAAGAAAGTTCGACGCATTGAACTGAAAACCCGAGGCTTGTCCAACCAGATCTTTTCGGGCGAATACCACTCTGCCTTCAAAGGACGCGGTATGGCTTTCAGCGAAGTACGGGAATACATGACCGGCGATGAAATCCGCACCATCGACTGGAATGTTACCGCGCGGCTGAATCACCCGTATGTAAAAGTATTCGAAGAAGAACGTGAGTTGACGGTGATTCTCGTGGTGGATATTTCAGGCTCTGATCAATTCGGAACCGTTTCGCAACTCAAGAAAACCCAGATTACAGAGATCTGTGCAGTGCTTGCTTTTTCGGCCATACAGAACAACGACAAGATCGGAGTCATTTTTTTCAGTGATCAGGTAGAGAAATTCATTCCACCGAAAAAAGGAAAATCGCACATTCTTCGGATCATCCGCGAACTAATCGAATTCGAACCCGAACACAGTCAGACAGATATTTCCGAAGCACTTCGGTACCTGATCAACGGAGTAAAAAAGAGAAGTATAGCTTTTTTGATTTCCGACTTTATGGACGATGGGTTCGAGAAGGCGCTCAAAATTGCCAACCGAAAACACGACCTGGTGGCACTGCGTATTCACGATCCTCGCGAGCATGAAATTCCGAACATGGGGCTCGTTCCCTTCCGCGATGCCGAAACCGCAGAACTGCACTGGGTCAATACCGGAAGCGCAAAAGTCCGCACCGGATTCAAAGCCCGGGCGCTTGCCCACGAAGCCTGGTTGCAGGATCTTTTCCGCAAATCGGGAGTAGACCACACCAACATTGCCACCGACCAGTCTTACATACAACCACTGATGACATTGTTCAAGCGAAGAGGTTGATGAAAAAAGACCATTTCAAACATATTGTCACATTGCTTCTGGTGCTACCATCCTTTCCGGTGTTGGCGCAGGTGATGATGCCTTCTGCAAAATTGAATCGCAGCGAAATGCTGATTGGTCATCAGGCTGAAGTATACTTGTCGGTAGAATTAAACGTACAGAACCAGTGGCCTACGATCGACTTTCCGTACAAGCAGGATGGATGGACCGAAGGGGTCGAAATTCTCGAAACCACCCCGGTGGATACCTCACAACCCGATCCAAATAACCCGCAACTCTATCAGCTTTCACAGCGCTACACCATCACTTCATTTGATTCGGGAATGTACGATCTCGGTCGTTTGCCTGTAGTGGTCGACGGAGATTCACTCTTCAGCAATTCCCTACAGCTTGCAGTCAATACGGTAGAAGTCGATACCACCCAGACAGCCATTTTTGATATCAAGGAAATTTACGAAGTTGAACTCACCTGGAAAGACTATTTCGATCTGTATGGCTGGATTGTGCTGTTGATTTCTCTCGCTGGTGCACTCGCTATGCTGGTATTCTTCTTCATCCGAAACAGAAAGCGCAAAGCGGCAATGGTGGCCGCTGAACCGAAGCCTGTCATACCACCGCATGTTATTGCACTGAACGCGCTGCGAAAACTCGAAGAAGAAAAAGCCTGGCAAAGCCGTCCGCTGAAAACGTACCACACCGATCTAACCGATATCATCCGTGAGTACATCGAGGGGCGATACAGGGTTCCTGCACACGAACAAACCTCCAACGAGGTGCTGCAAAACCTGCGCTTCGCCGATCTGCGCGAAGACGCTTCCCTCCGGCTGCGCCACGTGCTCAAGCTCGCTGACATGGTAAAGTTTGCGAAAGAACGACCGGGAGAACAGGAAAACGAACGCAGTTTCCTATATGCCCGTGAGTTTGTGGTGATGACTCAACCCATTGAACAACCTGATCCGAATGCAGGAGATACAGAAGAAGAAAAATCCGACAATGAACAGGTATAAAGTCATACAAATCATTGTTGCTGTACTGGCTACCATTCTTGCCGGCGGAATCTGGTATTACTTCCGCGACCGCTATGAATATGCCAATCCAGAATGGTTCTGGGCTTTGCTGTTGATCCCTGCGATGGCGTTGTACTGGATTCTCCGCCCGAATCATCATGCAGAGATCCGCTTTTCGTCGATGCGCCTTTTCAATCTCGAATCGGCAGACTTGCTTGCAACGTTGCGTCCGGCACTGTTTCTCCTCCGCGCCGCTGCCTTGTCGCTCATCATCGTAGCACTCGCCCGCCCCCAAAGTCAATCCAAATGGGAGGATGAAACCCGTGAAGGAATTGACATTGTTATTTCCTTTGACATATCTGCGAGCATGCTGGCAAAGGACTTTGACCCGGATCGGCTCGAAGCTTCCAGGCGCGTAGCCATCGATTTCATCAATCAGCGTCCGACCGACCGGATAGGTCTGGTGATTTACGAAGGTGAAGCTTTTACACAATGCCCACTCACCACCGATCACAGAGTACTAAAAGATTTATTCCAGCAGGTTAAAACCGG
>CAZJLZ010000521.1:0-5089 GCA_964546775.1 uncultured Cryomorphaceae bacterium
CTGCATAGGAACCTTTCATGGTCTGTCGTTTCCCATTATAGAAGGATGGCAAAAAATTGTAATCGGATTGGCCGAAAAATGGTCAGCCAGCAGAATGAATACGTCATTTGTACTGACAGAAGATGATCGGGAAATTTTAGAGCAATTTCTTCGTTCCGGAACGGTTCGAACCTTCCGATCGTACGGATTGGGTTGCAATCTGAAATACTTTGACAAAGCATCGATTACAGCCGAAAGGAAGGAAAAACTAACAGAAAAGCTGGGAATCAAAAAAGGAGATTTCGTTTTTATATTCATTGGACGTCAGGTACATTTCAAAGGCTTTGACAAAATCGTAAAAGCCTTCATGAAGCTTTTTCAGAATAATCCACATTTTAAACTTATTCTGGTTGGTGCCAAAGACAATATTCATTCAAACAACCTTACACCCGCTGAGGAAGAAGAAATGAAAAATTGTTCGGGCATTATTTCAGTCGGTTGGCAGGAAAATGTAAATGAATACCTCAACATTGCTGATGTCAATGTATTTCCCAGCATTCGTGAAGGCCTGCCGGTTAATCTGATGGAGTCACTTGCAATGGGTGTTCCGGTGATAACGATTAATTCCCGCGGATGCCGGGATATTGTAATTCACCAAATTGACGGAATTGTACTCGAAGAAAACAGTGTAGCTTCCCTTTCGGAAGGGATGCTATCATTGTTCAACAACAGGAACGAATTGAATCGATACGCACGGAATGCTTTGCGCGCCCGGTTCCGATTTGACCGGAAAAACTTTATTGAAGAGCAATTTGAAATTTATGAAGAATTGACTGGCTTACCCTCCCGGGTCAGGAGTGATGATAAGGTTCATTCTTCAAAATGGTCATAGCACGGTAAATTTGCTCCAATGCAATGAGCCGAACCATCTGGTGAGAAAAAGTCATCGAAGAAAGCGATAACCGCTCGTTGGCACGTGCATAAACCGATTCAGAAAATCCATACGGTCCTCCGATTACAAAAATCAGCGATTTTCCTCCACTGTTGAATCGCTTCTGCACGTGTACAGCGAAATTGACCGAAGTAAACGTCTTTCCGTTTTCATCCAGCAACACCACGTGCGCCCCGGGCTCAAAATACTTCAATATTTCGTTCCCTTCGCTCTCTTTCACGAGATGCTCGTCCATCCCTTTCGATACTTTTACATCTGGTATTTCAATGTACTCAAACCGCAAATAATGAGGAAGACGTTTACAATATTCCTCAATCCCAGTGGCCAGATATTGAGATGTAGTTTTTCCTATAACAAGCAGGCGAACAATCATTCTGCGAAACTACAGAAAGAATCCTATCCTTACTGTCCTTTCAATCATGGTTGATTTAGAATCCAGAATCGTTGCAGATTCATAATATTTGTTAATTTCGATCATTCATGTGGCGCGGTCTTTGCTCACAGCCAACCAAAAGAACACTGTGATGAAACGCATTTTATTCCTCATTTCCCTGGTATCTGTACTATCCTTTAGCGCATCCGCTCAGAACGATGTGGCCAACGATATTGCCACCATGCTGAAAACCGGAAACGTAAATGCTCTGTCAGGTTACTTTATGAACAGTGTCGATCTCACCATTTTAAATACCGACGACGTATACAGCAAAACCCAGGCTACCCAGGTTACCAAACGCTTTTTTGACGAAAATCCGCCAAGCGCCTTTGAAATCAAGCACGAAGGTAAATCCAAACTCGAAGATCATTACCGTATCGGGACACTTACCACCTCCAATGGAAATTACCGCGTAACGTATTTTCTAAAAAACCACGAAGGAAAATACCTGATCAAAAAATTGCGCATTGAAGCTAATGGGGAGTGATTTTTAACGGTGCATCAGCCAATCATTGTAACTTTGTCCGCAGCAATTTACCCTGCCCTTATGGTCAAAGAACTCGAACTTTTAATTGATCGTGCTTTACATGAAGATTTAGGCGATGGAGACCATACCTCTCTCGCTTGTATCCCTCCGTCTACCACCAGCCGGGCACAATTACTTGTAAAAGAATCCGGAGTTATTGCGGGGTTAAAAGTTGCGGAGCAAATTTTCGAAAAAGTTGATCCGGACCTGATAATAGAACGGAACCTATCCGATGGCGACCACGTGAAACCCGGAGATGTTGCGTTCATCGTTTCCGGAAGCGCCCGGTCCATTCTATCTGCCGAACGACTTGTTCTGAATTGTATGCAACGAATGAGCGGAATTGCAACTTATACGTCGTTTCTGTGTTCATTAATTGAAGGCACTTCTGCACGATTACTGGACACGCGAAAAACAACTCCGGGTCTGAGGGTCCTCGAAAAAATGGCCGTTAAAATTGGCGGCGGACACAATCACCGGCACGGGCTGTACGACATGATTATGATCAAAGACAACCACATTGATTTTGCAGGAGGAGTGGAAAACGCCATCAATCGTGCGCAGGAATACCTGGCCAATACCGATCGAAGTCTCAAAATTGAAATCGAATCACGCTCGCTCGATGAGTTGAATCAAATACTGGCAGTGGGTAAAGTCCACCGCATCATGCTTGATAACTTCAGCTTCGAAGATTTAAAAGCAGCTGTTAAATTAATCGGCGACCGTTTTGAAACCGAAGCCAGTGGTGGAATCACGGAATCAACCATCCGTGAATATGCAGAATGCGGAGTTGATTTTATCTCTGTCGGCGCATTGACACACAGTGTAAAAAGTCTGGACCTGAGTCTAAAAGCCATTCCCTCGTGATCGAAAAGCTGAAAGCGAAATTTCTGCGATGGAAATTCATAGTATTTGTGGTGGCCCATTCTAAAAAAGTGGTGCTTCCGGGATTCGATGGACAAAATATTTTTTCCGTTGCCCGGTTTTTTTACGAAGCCGTGACCCGGAGTTCCATCCCGACCAGAGCCGCAGCCATTTCTTTTAAATTTCTACTCGCCATTTTTCCGGCATTGATTGTTCTACTCACCTTGATTCCATACATCCCGATCGATGATTTTCAGAACACAGTGCTCGAGACTTTCGCCATTCTAATGCCTGCCGACGCCTACAATCTGATTGCCGAAACGCTCGACAGTCTGGTCAACCGAAAATACTCTACCCTTTTGTCTGTTGGTTTTTTGCTGGGTCTGTACTTTGGTTCCAATACCGTGCAAGCCATACTCGACGGGCTGCACGCGTCGCATCACATCGAACATTATTACAGCCCGCTCAAACAGCGATTGTTTTCCCTTGGTTTGGTAATTACTTTGCCAATCCTCTCTGCCGTTGCACTGTTGGTTATGGCGGTCAGTGGTTTCATACTGGACTATCTGCACATCATAGATTTAATCGGCAACCAACTGAATCTTCACTTACTGAAGTTGTTGAAATGGATCGTCAGCGCACTTTTTATCATGCTTTCCATTTCGTTTTTGTACAACGTAGCCGATGTGAAAAAAAAACGTTGGAAAACCTTTTCAGCCGGAGCAACGGTCAGTACACTTGGAGTGATAATAGTTTCGCTTGGTTTTGCGTTTTTCGTAAACAATTTCGGAACCTATAACAAACTATATGGATCACTTGGTGCATTGCTGGTCACCCTGGTGTGGATCTATGTAAACTTTATCGCGCTCCTCGTGGGGTTTGAGCTCAACACGAGCATTGCCAAAGCCAAACGACACGGGCAGGAATTGTACAACGATGAATAAAAATAAATATGATGAACGCTCTTCTTACCACCCTTCTGTTTTCTTTGATCCTCATAACTCCCGTCGCGGGACAACAATCCGATATTTTTGGAAAGTGGAAAACAATTGACGATGAAACCGGCAAAGCCAAATCAGTCGTAGAAATTACTGAACGCGATGGCAAGGCTTATGGCACAATTGTAAAACTGTTCCGCTCAGCGGATCGGGATCAGGACCCGGTTTGTGAGGAATGTACCGATCATCGGGCGGGTAAAAAAATAATCGGGATGGAAATAATCACCGGGATGGAACCCGACGGCGACGAATGGGAAGATGGTGAAATTCTGGACCCGGAGAATGGAAAGACTTATGATTGCAAAATATGGGTAGAAAACGGAAAATTGCAGGTGCGCGGGTATGTAGCTTTCTTATACCGCACCCAGACATGGCTTCCGGTAGAATAACCACCACCTTACACTCAAATTAAATTAGATTTGTAAGCACGATCCTTTTGACAGGTCCAACCATTGAGCACCCTCAGAGACACCGCCAAACACAGCGCCATTTACAGCATGGGAAACATGGCAGTGAAAGTCGCTGGCCTGCTGTTATTGCCCATCATTACCGACAACCTCAATATCTCCCAGTACGGTAGCTACACTTTGATAGAATCGTTCAACCAGATTCTTGTCAGTATACTTTCGATAAAATTACCGGTAGCAGCACTTCGTTTTGCAAGTGCTCAACCCGAAGAGCACCAGCAAAAAGCGATGTTTACCCATGCGCTGTTGATTTTGTTCGCCATTTCTGCGGGAATCGCAGGACTGGCATGGGTTTTTAAGGATCCGCTCAGTATTCTTCTAACCGATGAACCCGGTCGGACAGCCTTGGTTGCGATGATTGCGGCTTCGATTACCATGGAAATGTTGGGTCTCATTCCTGTGCAATACCTGCGGCTCAAAGACCGGTCTTTTACGTTTGTCGGCCTCTCTGTCACAAAACTCGTGGTGCTGGTAAGCGTAATTTACTGGCAGCTAGAAATAGAAGGGAACGGCATCGAAGGGGTGGTGGCAGGTTTCCTCGCCGGTCACACCGCCTTCCTGATCGCAGCCCTACTCCTGCTCTATTGGCGCCGCACGCCTTATCGTTTGGACATACCGCAAATGAAGGGTTTGATCAACTACGGTTATCCGTTGGTTTTCACATCGGTAATCACGATTTTATTGGCCACCAGTGATCGGTTTATCATCCGATTTTTCCACGATTTTGCAGATATCGGGATTTATGGAATTTCAGCTAAGCTTGCTGGAATAGTGAATTTCATGATTCTGAATGCATTTTTTATGGGCTATACTTCCATAGCATTCCGCCGGCACGAAGACCCCGAATTCATGCGCCTTCAACCTACCATT